>JAFUJE010000025.1 GCA_017473795.1 Clostridia bacterium | reverse complement strand
TGAATTTGCATCAAAATTACGTTGAATTAAATTAGTTTCCGGATTGTGTAATTCATTTTCAAATGTTTTAATTTTACCAGACACATCTAAGTCTTGACTGAAAGAACGAGCGCCATAGATTGCATCAAATAAAACCTCATCTGGTGAATCAATTTCGTCACCTTGATATAAATAGATATCACGGTCTTCAACACTTTGACCTGCTACAGTTAAATTTTCAACTGAAAAATACGCTGGAATAATATTCAAAATATAAGTCGGCTCAGCATCATTTTGATTAGCAAAAATACCCACACGAATCTTCTTGTGCAATAAAGTTTCAGATTCACTTAAACCAAATCTAATACTCTTACTGTTGACCGAATAATATACCCACCAATCAGAGAAACTATCATAAACTTCCCAAATATCATTACCTTCGGCATCTTTCCCGGTACTAATTTTTATAACACCAATGGGACGATTAACATTATAAACTATTTCTTGTCCCAAAGCTTGAGCCTTGGTAGTTTCCGGAATACCATCTGTCATTTCATAGCGGTAAGCATTACCTACTGATGTTTGCGCATTTACTAAATTAGCTAATTGAGGAATTCCATTTTCATAATTAACACCAGCACCTAAATAAATGTAACCGGCATCATCAATGCGAGAAACCAAACTGGAAGAATTAAGCGATTGGAAGAAAGTATTAATTGCAGTTTCAAAATCAAATCCATTCAATTCTTCAACGTGATTAGTTACAAAATCTAACTCTAACTTACTTAACCAATTTGTTTCATCATTTTTAATCCAGACTGGATTTTCATCGATGTGATCAGCCAATAAAATTTGTTCAACTGTAAAATATCCAGGAACTATGTTCAAAACATAAGTTAATTCACCTTCACGATTATACGCCAAGATAGCCAACGTTTTATTAAATAAATCGACATTTGGATCCAAGGAAACTGAAATACAACTTTCTTTCACGTTGAAGATTGCATTCCAACCAAAACCTTTTTCCCATGCATAACTACCGTCAATACGAATTTCGTACTTATCTAAACGAGCGTCATAGGCTACTCCAGGAAGTGCAATATTATAACGAACGTCTGTACCAATTGCTTGAGCTACTGTACGTGTACGACCATTTGGCGCAACATCTAATTCCGGTAAAGAGTTATTATTATCACCAATGTCATAACCATAAGTACAAACTGAGAAATAAGTAGAAACACGATCACCATTATTATCTAAAGTAGGAATACCATTAACATACTTAACACCCGCCGAGACTAATAAATAACTGGTCGCCGTAACTGGGTTTGCACTGTCGGCACGTGTCAAAGCACGAGTTTCGTCATTGAAGTTAAAATTTAAAATACCATCATCATTTGCAACACGATTAAATGTCAGTAAAGTACTATTGGCTAAATTATTTTGCGCATTCAACAACTCAGCATTGAAAGTATTAATTGCACTAACAACATCACTATCATTAATAGCGGTAATATCCCCTGCTTCCACAGTTAATTCAACCGGAGTTGTTAATGCAACGATTGGCTCAACAGGATTATTCTTTAATTTAAAGGAATCAAAAGTAAACCAAACAGGAATAATTGTTAATTCGATTTGTGGAGCTGTAGTATTGAAAGAAGAATAAATATTAAATACAATCTTACCATTTTCAATCAATTTTTTATAACCAGCGTTATTTGAACCTCTGTCAAAACTAATTGTTACATTAACAGTATTACGGTCTTGGGTTTTTACAGTTTTATCCAACAAACCTTCAATCGCAGTATAATCGCCACTACCAAAATATAAATCTGAAGCGTAAAGCGGATCCCAGTTATAGAAAGTATAAGTCGCCGATGTGCCAACAGCTAAATATTCAGTACGACGCACCACTGCATTCGCAGTGTTATTAATGGTATATTCAAAAGTACGAATAAAACGACAATTACCATTTTTTGTTAATACTGGCACACCGTTAAGATAAGTGTATCCAAATTCAACAGTAATTTGTTCTGACCCTTCATTAATATAAGAAATTGAACTTGCGGTTTTTAAAGAATCATTGAATGCTGTCATTTTGCCAGACATTCCACTTGTCAACAAGTTAGTGTTGTAATCAAAAGATGCACGATATTGTAATTGTTTTAATTCATCTTCACTTTTTACACTCAAACGAGTTACAAAGTCTTCACCAAACAAACTTTCGTAATGGCCAATAACTTCTACATCTTGTAGTTCAAAATAAACAGGTACCACAATAACGCTTAAATATGGATTAACATAATCCCCCGGACGACGGTATGGGATACGTATTTCAAGTTCTGAACCAATCAAGGTAACATCTGCTTTCAAGTAAACCGACAACGTTTGTGCTACTTTATTAATAGTTACAGTAGCATGTTTTGTTTCAATAGTTCCTGTTGCAGAGTCTAATCCATTAAAAGTAAAAGCAGCATAATCCGGCACACAATCAGCTGGGAAAGCTACATCGTATACAGAAGTCGTACCCAAAGCTTGATATTGAGTTTGCTTCATAGTACAAACCGCATAATCGCCAACACTATCATCAGGTTCTACCACAAAACCATCACGATACTTTGCGTAAATTAACATTTTTTCTGTGATAACTTTTGAATTACTCTCACCTTTAATCGAAAGACTAATTTCAAACTTAGTACCATTTGTTAAACGATGACTGGTTTGTGTATTACAAATAATTGATGTTTTAAAGTAATATTTACCATTCCATTTATAACCTTCCGCTTTTGACCACGATGAAACCATTTTAGGGGTAATACTACCGCTGATATATGGTTGAAAATATTTTTGGTCTTCGTTATAAATCATTTGAGTAAAGCCAATCTCATATATAATAGTGTCGTAAATTGGATTTCCAGAAAGGTCTTTCCCAATTAAAACTTTTTCAAAATGTTCTTGAGACGAAAGATTAATATTTGTTACGTTGATATAGTAAGGAGTCGGATGAAC
>JAFUJE010000024.1 GCA_017473795.1 Clostridia bacterium | reverse complement strand
TTTTATCAATAATTTGATAACAATCATCAAGTATCTCAATAATAATAAAATTACCGTTATATATAAATGTAATAAACAAATCATTATTTTTAATTCCTAAGTTATTTCTAAATATTCTAGTATTTTTAAACCCTTCATATATCATATCTAAAACTTCCTGTTCTTTTTCTTCTTCATTCATAATTTCACTTTTATGTAAAAACTTTGCTGGAATAAACAAAAACAGATTTTTGTCTTTTTTTAGGTTATTAATATATTCTTTCATTGCCTTTTCTGTAAGTGTAACAAGATTTTCTTTTTTAGTTTTTAATATTTTTATCATTTCTTCTATTGTAGTAATCCTTATAGCTTTTGCTAAGTTAACAACTTTTCTGCTTCCAGCTTTTTTACTAAAATACCCGTAAATAACGCCACCTTCTTGAACAACATAACGATGTCTAAAATCACTTTCAGCCCAAACGAAGTCAGAGCTTACAACTAACTTAAAATCACAAGAATATACACCATTTGTAATATCGTTTTCTTTATTGCTTTGTTTTTCTATCAACTTAAAATCTCTATTCCCTTTGAGATTTTTAAATCTTGTTTTGTTTACTAATTCTAATAAAAAATCTTCTTCGGTAATATTACTGTTTTTTAAAATTGATTCACAAAAAATACCTGAATTTAAATACTCTATATAAACGTCTAGTTTCATAATTTACTCCAATAGTTTCTAATACTATAGAAAATAAAAACCTAAACCGACAGTTCGATTTAGGTTGCTCTTGGCGGAAGGAGAGAGATTCGAACTCCCGGACCCTCGCAGGTCGCCTGTTTTCAAGACAGGTGCATTAGACCACTCTGCCATCCTTCCTTAGGAAATATTATAAATCATTGACAAATATTTTACAAGTACAAAATATCATAGTAAACTGTTGTATTCGGAAGAGTCGCATAGTGGTCGAGTGCGCTCGCTTGGAAAGCGAGTTTGGTGCAAGCCAACGCAGGTTCAAATCCTGTCTCTTCCGCCACCCCAATACAAAAAGAGGAAGAGGTGAAAAATGAAAAAAATTGTCATTGTTACAGACTCAAGTTCAGGGATTACGCAGGCTGAAGCTAAAACCAACGGTATCGTTGTAGTACCAATCCCATTCACTATTGATGGGAAAGAATACCTTGAAGATAAAACAATCACTGCCCCAAAATTTTTTGAGATGATTGCAAAAACTGACAACGTCAGCACGTCACAGACGTCACGATTTACCCTAGAAGAGACTTGGAACAAATTATTAGAAGAATATGAGCACATAATTTATATTCCCATTACCAGCGGTTTAAGCGGCGCATGTCATAACGCAATACAATACGCCAAACAGTATGATGGTCGTGTTTCGGTAATTGACAACTTACGTATCTCAGTGGCTTTAAAAGTTTGTGTTTATGAAGCCGCAAAGATGGCTGAACAAGGCAAGTCTGTTGAAGAGATTGTAAATTACTTATATGAAACCAAGGATAAGTTTTCAATCTATTTAACACTTACAACTTTGAAATATTTACGCAAAGGTGGGCGCATTACACCTGCAGCAGCTATGATTGGCGACATGTTACGTTTAAAACCGATCTTATACACACGTGGTCAAAACTTTGACAAAACAGCAATGGTATTAACATTAGCACAAGCCAAAAAGAAAATGATGGCAGAAATAAAAAAAGAATTACAAACTGAATTCAAAACCGAATATGAACAAGGCAAGATGATATTATTTGTTGCTCACACTGCTTTGTCAGATAACGAATTACAAAAATTCAAAACTGAAATAAGTAACGAATTTCCGAATATGAAAATTTTATACGTTGACCCATTATGCCTAGCCGTTGGCTGCCATACCGGCCCAGGCGCTTTAGGCTTTGGTATTGCCATTTGCAATTATTTATAAAAAAAAGGCCAGACAAATTAGTCTGGTTTTTAATTTATATTATTAAATCACAATAGTAACACTCAAACTGTTTAGTTCGTTTTTTTGTTTATTTATCTTCTTTACCAATACTTGAATCAAGAATTTGTGCTACTTCACAAATTCCTTCTGGAGTAACAGCCTCTTGCAATAAATATTTTTGACCTTCACGCTTAACTAATTTAAAAAAGCGGAACTTTGAATTGTTCGAATTTTCTTTATTTTTTTCATTTTGGTTATCGGTCATTGGTCCGTTACCCACAGTTATAAAACAATGTTCATTTTCATTAATACGTTTATGACTTAAAATTAATTGAGGTCCACCATCCTTTTCTTTCAAATCCAAAGCCATAAATTCTGAATCAAGTTGTTCGTTATCGTTCGTTGCCATTATATACCCATTTCCTCCCCTTTTTGATTATTTTGACTTTCTTTCGCTAATTCTTCTTTATATTTTGATGCACGATCTAATAATTTATCAATGACTCTATGAATTGCTGCAACTGGAATTTCTCTAGATTTATTTTCTTCATCTGTTAATTCGTTAGATTTATTATTGGCTTGTGTTAATGTGTCATTAACAAAGTTAAATAACTTTTTCATTGCAATGGTCCATTTTGTGTCCACAATATCTGTTTTCCAATCCTGAGCAAGGATATCAAATAAATCATTTTTATCACATTGATCAAAGATTTTATCAATATAATTAGAGGCTTCTTTATTAGGAAGAGGTCGAACTATATCATTAGGATTTTCTACTTCTTCTATATCTTTAAAATCTTGATGCGACAATGCAACTGCCTTTCGTGGTGTTATGTTAGTTTTTTCTCCAAATATTGTTTTATCGTTAACTGGTGAATATGAAAAACGTCCATCTTTATATTTGAGGCGTTCTTTAATTTGATTGATTTTTCGATTGTCCTGAAATACAAAATCTGCTAATAATGGAATATTTTTATCTTGAAATTCGTTCGAAAAAACACTGCTATATAATTTATCTGTATCAAGGTTATTAGTTTTTGCGTACCCTTTAAGTTCTTCAAAATCAAGTGATGCTTTAGTTACATATTTATTTTCTTTTGTGAATTGTAAAGTTCCTAATCCATGTTTTAAATTTTCAATAGCACATAAACATAATGATTTCAATGTTTTTTCGTTTTCTGGTAACTCCATGTCATAAATATCGTTCGACATTTTTTGCAATTTATCTTCCACAAAACCTAATTCGTCATTAGGATTTTTCACAGCAAACCTTATCCTAATCAAAATATCTTTAAAATCATTAGAAAATGCCGGATGTTCAGACATTAATTTATATGATTCGCTTAAAGCTTTTTTCTTATCAGTAATTTGCAGAATCAATTGAACCTTTTCGGAGATATCTATGTTTGAATTCGTAATTTTATCCAAACAATCAGGTCGTGATGCCATATTGTACATACACAGATTATATCATCTAATAGAATTTATTTGCAATTATATTTTACGGCTTTAAACGGGTTGGGCCACGGAAAATAAAACAACTTTCCTTAACAGTTGGGAGAACTAACATACGTGCCATTAAGCGAGCTAACCCAATTGCGAAGCCGCCATGCGACGGTGCGCCATAACGGAAAAATTCTAAATACTCTTGCATGTGGTCCGGGTTGATACCTTTTGCAATAATATTTTGCTTTAATTGTTCATAACGGTGTTCACGCTGTGCCCCGCTGGTAATTGCTACACCTTTATACAACAAATCGAACGAACGATCACCCATGGTATAAAAAGCACGGGCGTCATGCGGATAGTCTGTAATAAACACAAAATCAGAGTTGTATTTTTCTTTAACGTATTCGCTAATTAAACGTTCACCGTCTGGATCAATATCACCCTGTGCCGCTTTCGGCATGTCGTAGTGTTTTTCATCACGCAAAATTTGATAAACCTCTTGCAAAGTTAAACGTGGGAACTTTACAGTAGGTGCCGCAACCAAATCGCCAAATTGTTCATGTAATTTAGTCAGCACATGGATTAATAAAGCCTCTTCAATATCCATGACGTCATGATGACTGTCAATGTGAGAAATCTCAATATCTAATGCGGTGAACTCGGTAGCGTGACGTGAAGTAAAACTGCTTTCTGCACGATAACATTCGCCAATTTCAAACGTACGGTCAAAGCCTGCCATCATACTCATTTGCTTATACAGTTGGGGACTTTGAGTTAAGTACGCAGGATTTCCAAAATAGTTTTTAATCTCGAAAACTTCACTGCCACCTTCACTAGAGATAGCACTAATCTTGGGGGTATGAATATTAATAAACCCATGATCAACCAACCAGTCGACCATATGACGTTCTAATGCAGTTTGCACTTTGAAAATTTGTGCTTTAGATGCATCACGCAAATCAATCCAACGATAATCCAAGCGTAAATCTAGACCACTGTCTTTATCGATTGGCAATACCGCTGCCGCTACACTGTCGACCACAACACTATCAGGAATAATTTCAATCCCGCCTAATTTTACATAATCATTTTTAACCGCAGTACCCGTAATTGTTAAAACGCTTTCTACCGTAACACCGTCAATAATACGAGCAATTTCCGGCAACTTCGCTTTCTCAACGGTAACTTGAATTTTACCAGAAATATCACGCAAAACCAAAAACTGCATTGCACTCTTGTTACGCAAATTTTCAACGAAACCAGCAATTTTAACTTTACTGTCTGGTTTAACATTTTGAATTAAAGTTCTTTCCATCTTTGTCTCCTTATCGTAATTCACCAACGGCTCGAGGATGTAATTGAGTATCACGAATATTGGTAATTCCTGTCATATACATTAACATACGTTCCAAGCCTAAACCGAAACCACTATGCGTTACCGAACCATATTTTCGCAAAGCCAGATAACTTTCATAATTATCAACATTCATATGACGGGCCTGCATCGCCGCTACTAATTTGTCGTAATCGGCTTCACGT
>JAFUJE010000023.1 GCA_017473795.1 Clostridia bacterium | reverse complement strand
TAAAAGGTGTTGGGCTATTACGACGTGGGAAACTGGTATCAGGCACCCCCGGACGCCCAAAGCGACCAGACATTTTTGACACAAACGGTTTAACAACTTCTGGTGCTGTCGTCGTTGGCTTAGGTTCATTTTTTGTTACTGGCGTTGGGGTTGCCGCAACTTGCTTACCAGCCACTTTAGCATCAAAAGATTTTTCTGCATTAAGCTTTTCGTCTTCACGTTGTTTAATTAATTCTGCATATTTTTCTTGGTTGATTTTTTGACGTGCTGCGTCTTCTTGCTTCTTCAAGTTATCATTAACTTTTTGGCGCAGATTGACCAAAACGACCTCTAAATCACCACAAGTTTGGCGACACTTCGCCCGCAAATTTTGAATCTCAGGCACTAAATCGCCAATCGTTTTAATCGTTTCTAAAACTGCCATAACTTAAATTATATACTTAATTTAAATTATATGCAAGTCTTACATACCATCGTTAAACACCGGTATGCCCAAAGCCACCAACACCACGCACGGTGTCGCTTAAATTATCGCTTTCTTCAAAGGAAGCTTGGACATAAGGCATAAATAGAATTTGAGCCACACGGTCACCATTTTGCACCGTACGTACTTGCGAACCGTGGTTATGCAAAACAACAACCACTTCGCCACGATAATCAGCATCAATCACACCAACCTTATTTGCCGGTGCTAAATCTTGTTTACAACTCAAACCACTGCGAGCACAAACCAAGCCCACTAACCCCACCGGAATTTCGAAAGCCACACCCGTTGAAATTACTTTGGTTTCGTGCGGGTTAATAGTTACGGGTTCTTCCAAGACAGCATACAAATCAGCCCCAGCCGAACAAACTGTGCCGTACGTTGGTACCTTAGCCCCAGCCTGTAATTTTTTAACTTTAATCCTTGTTGTAATTACGTTGTTAAACTCCTGTTTATTTTGCATTAGTTCCATTTATATCCTCCGTTTTAATTACCCTGCCACATCACAACTTCTTGTGCTTTTAGAGTTGCTGGAATATCGATTAACCTTTGGTTTGATGAACCACGGTATTGCAGCATGGGGTTTGCTAATTTTTTATCAAAGAGGCCATCGACCAAAACATCAATATAATCAAATATTTGACGTTCTTTAATATTTTCGTACAAAAAGCCAGTCCAGACCCATAATGTTTTATGCGGGAAATTCTGTTTAAAAGCTTTAGCAATTTCAAGCGTTCCTGCAATGTTTTTCGGATGCATTGGTTCGCCACCTAAAATTGATAAACCTTTAATGTGGTCGGCGCTACACAACTGTAACAGTTGATTCATGGTTGCGGTAGTAAATTCTTGACCACCTGCAAAATCATGCGTTTCTGGATTAAAACAATCGGGACAATGGAACGTACAACCTTGCAAAAAGATTGAGACCCGAACCCCCGGCCCATTAGCAATATCCATTTTACGAATTTTATTATAACGAATCATTATGCGTCCTTATTATCTAAATGCAAAACACGTTCTTTAATTTCTTGTGTACGTCCTTTATTCCAGAAGTTAGTACCAATATAACCACATGTACGACGAGCAACATTTAATTTATCATGATTACGGTTACCACATGCTGGACAATACCACTCGAATTTATCATCAATTAAAATTTCGCCAGAGAAGCCACATTGTTGACAGTAGTCAGATTTAGTATTAATTTCGGCGTACATAATATTGTCGTAAATGAATCGAATAACTTCCATAACGGCATCCAAGTTGTTTGTTAAATTC
>JAFUJE010000022.1 GCA_017473795.1 Clostridia bacterium | reverse complement strand
ATTTTCACTCAAACGTTTAAATTCAAAAACAGTACAACGAGAAACAATTGCCCGTGTCATGCTATAACTTGGATTTTCTGTGGTACATCCAACCAAGATTAAGTAGCCTGCTTCCAAAGCACCCAGCAAAGAATCACTCTGCGCTTTACTCCAACGGTGACATTCATCTAATAATAAGTAAGTCTTTTTTCCTAATAACTCAAAATCTGATTTAGCTTGTTGCATTACTGCCTTAACATCAGCAACACCACTAGAAACAGCATTTAATTTTACAAATTTAGCATTGCTACTATCTGCAATAATTTGCGCCAACGTAGTCTTACCCGTCCCCGGTGGCCCAAAAAAAATCACACTAGGAACTCGCCCTGCTTGAATCAATCGTCGCAACAATTTACCTTCTGAGAGTAAATGCTGTTGCCCCGCAAACTCATTTAAAACTTGCGGTCGCATGCGCTCTGCTAAAGGCTTTTGCGTTTGGTGTAAATTGTCAAACAAGGTATCCATAATTAATTATGGCACAAATAAAAGCCCTTACGCAAGCACCTGATTGGTCTATAGACGTATATCGTACTCTTGACCAACGACAAAAGGTTCGTCTTGTTCTGTTTGGTCAATATAGATACAAGGGTCAACTTCGGGACTTTGTGCAGCGGTACGACAACGAGCAACCCCGTTCACGACAGCATCACAAACCACTCGCACCAACTTACCTTTTTCCCGTTCATGCTTTTTATCTAAAATCTCTTGTTGTACAACTTCAACAGTGCGCAAGCGTGTTTTTTTTACTGCAGCCTTAACCTGTGGCAAGCTGTATGACACTGTACCCTTTTCACGAGAATAAGCGAAAAATCCAACGTAGTCCAATTTCACGGCCTTTAAGAATTCAACCAATTCATTAAACTCATCGTCTGTTTCGGTTGGAAATCCTACCATCATAGTAGCACGAATTGTAATATCAGGAATCATCGTACGAATCTTACTAATCAGTTTTCGATAACTTTCCATATCACCACGACGCCCCATTAATTTTAAAATACGTGCATTGCAGTGCTGAAAAGGAATATCTAAATATTTAACCACTTTTTCGTTTGCAGCAATTTCTTGCAATAATTTATCTGTCAGTAATTCCGGATAACAATAATGCAAACGTACCCTTTTAACACCATCAATCACTGTAATCGCACGCAACAAATCCACCAAACTACACCCGATATCAACACCGTACATTGTAACGTCCTGAGCTACTAAAATAAATTCAGGCACGCCTAACGATGCAAAATGTTGCACCTCAGCCACTATTTCATTAATCGCACGAGAAACATACTTACCACGAATCGACGGAATTGTGCAGAATGTGCAACGACGATTACAACCGTCAGCAATTTTAATATAAGCATAACTAGATGGTGTCGATAACAATTTATTACCATTAACGACTTCTTTACCAGTCAATAAAGCGGCTAAATCTTGGTAATTTTTTGTATCCCACCAAACATCAACCTCAGGCAATCCCTGCAATAATTCTTGCCGATTATTAGGCACAATACACCCACAAACAACTAACTGGGCACGTGGTTTGTAAACTAATTTTTCTGTAATACAATTAATACTTTCTCGGCGAGCACTGTTAATAAAACCACAAGTATTAACAATGATAATATCAGCATCGGCGTCGCTAGTAACCATTTGACAACCAGCACGCTGTAAATATCCCGCCAAAGCTTCACTATCAGCCCGATTCTTATCACAACCCAACGTAGTAATGCAAACTTTCTTTAGTGCTAAAATCATATTGCATAATACCGCTTTTTATCATATAATTCAACTGTAAATCGTAGATGCTCCGATGGTCAAGCGGCTAAGACGACACCCTCTCACGGTGTAATCACGGGTTCGATTCCCGTTCGGAGTACCACATTCAAACAAAGTCGAAACAATGGTTAATTCTAAAATTTAATTAAATCTTCTAAACCTTTTTTTAACTGTCTTTATATAATGTTTTTATAAGAAATAACCGTTTTTTTATTTACTTATAATATGACGCAAGGCACCAAAGTCATTTCTTATGATCATATCTTTGATTAATTCCGGTCGTAAGTCTATTTCCTTTAATTCGTCACGTGTTACCCAAGATAATTCGTGCTTAGTTGTTTTCGATTCATGCTGCTCTATATGAATTGTATTTTCTAATTTTACTGTGTCCTTTAATTTGGCAACATAGTAAAAAATTAAAGAATGATTTGATATTTCCTTTTTTGTATAAAACTGCTCATCAATAACTACTAATTTTTCATCTTTAACCTTTAAACCGGTTTCTTCTTCTAATTCACGCAGAAGAGCATTTTTACTTGTCTCTCCAATTTCAACGTGGCCACCTGGTAAATGGTAATAATCGGCATCATTTACACGAATAATTAATATTTTGCCATCTTGTTCAATAATGGCACGTGCACAATAATTAAAAACTTTCGTTTCACCTTTTATTCTTACATCCATACAAAATGGTATCATAAATTATTTTTTTTCAAAACATTTGAATTTAATGTTTATTTATACCTAATTTATGTTTTGTGCGACACCATGTTTTCAGCCCCAACCAAAGCATAAATTTTAATATTATGTTTATTGATTTATTTTTATGTAAATTACTGCTGTAAGATTTTGCAAAATATTTCATTCGTTCTATTATCTCAGGATAATGTTTTTTATTTGCCACAAAGACAAAACCACAACAACTAACAGATGCCCAACCACGTAAAGCATTACAAAAAACAGGGTTAGTTTCATTAATACATTCTTCTAACAAAACATTAACAAAATCCACATGTTTTTCAGAAAATTTTTGATGCATTTCAGAGCCAGCCCGCCATGAATAGTAATACAACTTTTCGTTCAAATAAGCTATTTTTTGCGAACGACGTAAATATTCAATATTAAATAATAAATCTTCACCAAAACGCAATAATGGATTAAATCGTACACCTTCCGAACTTTTAATAATATCAGCACGATACATTTTGTTCCATAACGAAAACTTGCCAAATCCTTTAAATATTAACGACTGCATAGCCTCATCAATGTTATATAATTTAACCCTACGTTGCAAAGGTGGTATCATCGTCCAAGGCAATGCTCGCATCGCAAATTCACAAATACTCATATCGACATTATTCTTCACCAACGTTGCATACAATTTCTCTACATAACGTGGCTTTAAACAATCATCACTATCTACCCAAACACAATACTTTCCGTGAAAATGGTCAAGCAAAAAATTACGAGTACAAGCCACGTTACCTTGATTCTCTTTTTGCAATAAGACAATTCGTGTATCTTGTGCTGCAAATTTTTTTGCTACCCCATAAGTCCCATCAGTTGAACCGTCGTCAACAACCACAATCTCTAAATTGCGGTATGTCTGTCGCAATACTGATTTTAAACAACGGCTTAAATATTTTTCCACATTGTATGCCGGAATTAGAACACTGATTAAATCGATTTCCATAATTACTCCTTATCAACTTCGCCTTAGTAATTTTCATCGATATGTGTTCTTCAATTTGTATTTATTATTTTGTATTAACTGTTTTCGTCTTTTTTAGGCTCTTCTACAATAACTTCTTTTTCATCGCTTAATTGATTTTGGGTTTGATTTCGCAACAAACGTTTTTTTAGCAATAACAAGCGCGGTTTATTAAATCGTAAAACCATAATCGGGAAGATGTTTAATATAGCACCCACCAAAGCTACTGGGAAAGTAATTGACCAAAACCCGGGTAAAGGAAATAACAAAACAAAAAAGGAGCCAATGGTACCAACATAATGTACAAACATTCCTTTATTTAACTCAAAAATAAAACGATCAATGTACGCAGGGTCATTAGGTACTGCTAACTTTTTTTACTAAAACCACCAAAAAAACCTAACTCAGCCACATAATCTTTCAAAATGTTTAAGCGGATAGCACGATAAAAACTCATTTCACGCTTTCCTACTGCATAAACTTTACTTTCATGGTAAAACTTGTGCGGCGTACATAGTCCTGCCAAAATTGCCAATACAACAATAATCCCGATTTCTATACCTGTCGCCGCAAACATCCAAATCATTGCATCAAGCAAAGACCAACCTAACGCTAACCAATTCAACAAGGTTATCAAT
>JAFUJE010000021.1 GCA_017473795.1 Clostridia bacterium | reverse complement strand
TAGATGAACTTTCGTCTTTATGTCAAACCTGCAATTTACAAGATGTGGGTCGTATTATTCAAAACCGTAAGGACGTTGATGTTACTTATTATATAGGTACCGGAAAGGTTGAAGAAATTAAAGCCATGATTGCGGAAACTAACGCTAATGTAGTGGTTTTTGATGTGGAACTTTCGGGTAGTAAAGTGCGTAACCTGGAGCAAGTTTTGGGTGTTCCGGTCTTAGATCGCAGTAAAGTTATTTTAGATATTTTTGCTTCCCGTGCCCAGAGTGCAGCTGGTAAATTGCAAGTTGAATTGGCGCAATTACGTTACAATTTACCCCGTTTAATTGGCAGCAGTGGCTTGATGAGTAAAATGCGTAACGGGGTTGGTATGCGTGGTCCCGGTGAAAAAAAGTTAGAATTGGATAAACGTTTAATCCGTGATGAAATTAGTGCCCTGGAAAAGAAATTGGCGGAAGTCAAGAAAAACCGTAATGTTGCGGGAAGACAACGTTCACAGCAACGTCGGGTTTGTTTGGTAGGATATACCAACAGCGGGAAATCTACTTTGTTTAACTTACTAACCAAAGCCGGGGTTTATGCCAAAGATGAACTGTTTGCAACTTTGGACACCACGACCCGTGCGATTTATTTAGATGGTAAAAATTTTGTCTTAACTGATACCGTTGGTTTCATTAACCATTTACCGCACGAATTTATCCGGGCTTTTGAAGCCACTTTGGACGAGACCCGGGAAGCGGATTTATTATTACACGTTGTCGATTGTGCTAATCCGGAATACAAAAAACAAATTGAAGTCGTTAATCAAGTATTGCAAAATATTGGTGCGGAAAAAATTCCGCAGTTGATGGTTTATAACAAAATTGACAAACAGCCTAGTTTTATTGTCCCGACTGGTGCTGTTGGCATTTCGGCAATGCAAAAAATTGGGATAGACAAACTTAAAAATGAAATTTACAATTTAATATGAACTTTGTTGAAGAAGGATTAGTTAAAGCCCAAAGTCGTGGGCAAGATATTATTTTACGTTATCCGCCAGAACCTAATGGTTATTTACACATTGGCCATGCGAAAGCGTTTAGCATTTCTTATGGTATGCGTTGTAAATATAATGGCAAAGCAAATTTACGTTTTGATGATACCAATCCAGCTAAAGAAAGCATGGAATATGTGGAAGGTATTAAACGTGACTTGGATTGGTTGGGTGTGGAATACGACCAAGTACTTTTCGCCAGTGATTACTACGAAAAATTATACCAATGTGCTATTCACTTAATTAAGCGTGGCGTGGCATATGTTGATGACAGTACCATGGACGAAATTAAAGCCATGCGTGGTGAATTAGGCGTTCCGGGTAAGCCTAGTCCTTACCGCAACCGTTCGGTTGAAGAAAATTTGGACTTGTTCCAACGCATGCGTGCCGGTGAATTCCCCGATGGCAGTCGTGTTTTGCGTGCCAAGATTGATATGGCTTCACCTAATATGAATATGCGTGACCCAGTTTTGTACCGCATTAATCGCCAAGCTCATTACCGTACCGGTAACCAGTGGTGTATCTACCCGATGTATGACTTTGCCCACAGTTTAAGTGATTACATTGAGCATATTAGTAATAGCCTGTGTAGTTTGGAATTTGAAGACCATCGCCCCTTATATAATTGGTGCGTAGAACAATGTCAGGGTGCTTTGCCAAATTTACCAGCGATACCTCCGGAACAATATGAATTCTCTCGTTTGAATATTGAACGTTTTGTAATGAGTAAACGTTGGTTGAAACGTTTTGTCGATGAAGGCTTGGTTAGCGGTTGGGATGACCCACGCATGCCAACGATTTCAGGTATGCGTCGTCGTGGTTATCCGGCTAAAGCCATTATGGATTTTGTACGTTCGACCGGTATTACCAAAAATGTGATGACCGTTCCTTTGTCGGCTTTGGAATTTTATGTGCGTAGTGAATTAGACCAATGTGCTTTGCGTGTTGCGGTAGTTGAAAATCCGCTTAAAGTCAGAATCGTGAACTACGATAAAAACGAAACTTTTGCCGTTACCAATAATCCGCACGATGAAGCAGCCGGAACACACGCTATTAGTTTCTCGAACGAAATTTGGATTGATGGTAGTGACTTCAGCGATAATCCGCCACCAAAATACAAACGTTTAACTATTGGTGGCGTAGTTCAATTACGTGGTGCTTATAAAATTAAGTGTTTACGTCGAGTGGGTGATGTACTGGAATGTGAAATTACCGATGAAAAAGCCAAAGGTGTAATTCAATATGTTAATGCTCGTGATTGTGCACCGGTAACAATCCGCTCGTTTGAACCTTTATTGAAAGAGGGTACCGATTTAAGTGATGAAAACATTAACCGTGATTCAATCCACGAAAGTCAAGGCTATGCCGAAAAATGGTTGGCTGAACGCAATGATGTGTCATTAAAATACCAATTCGTGCGTAAAGGTTATTATGTGCTTGATCAAAAAGACAAGTTGGTCTTCAACAAGACAATTGGCTTAAGGGAGGGATTTTAATGATGAAAATTACTGTTTATGGGGGAACCAATAACAAACATTACAGTGAACAAGAAATTCAAGCGTGTGCCGACTTGGGTAAATTCTTAGCCGAAAATAATTTTGAAATTTTGACAGGTGCCTGTGGTGGTTATCCTTATTTTGTTGGGCGTGGTGCCGTGCAAGCGGGTGGTAAAGTTATTGGTTATACACCGGCCGCTAATTTACAAGAACATTTAGAACGTTATCGATTTACTACTGACGGTGTCACTGATTTAGTTTTTAATGAAAATATTTTACCTACTAATAGTGAAAACTTTTTAAAACGCAGTATGGACATGACACCATACAGTGATGTTGTTATCGCTTTGGGTGGCAGTTGGGGAACCTTTAGTGAATTATTGTTTTCCTTCTTTGCGAAAAAGAAAATGATTATTGTGGACGCTTTCGGTGGGGCTGGTGAAATTTTTGATACCGTTAATGATTTCTTCCGTAATCGTGACAATAATCCTGATGTTCAAAACGGAGCCGAAATTATTCACGTTGCTGACATGACAGCATTGAAAAAAATGTTGTTGCAAATGGTAAAATAAGACATAATATAGTGATATGTCTTGGGAATTAGTTTACATTATCTCTGGATTGGCAATGTTGCCGGTTTTAATATTTGCGATTATTGCTTCCATTCGGGTTTCGACCGTGATTCATCATTATCATCAGCTTGATGTGCCAGTAGGGATTACGGCCAAAGATTTGGTACAACGGATTGCGGCCGAAAATCATTTAAACATTCAAGTCGAACAAACTACTGATAGTTTGGGTGACCATTATGACCCGCAATCTAAGGTTGTGCGTTTAACCGGCAAAGTTTTACACAGTACTTCGGTCTCGGCTTTGGCGATTGCGGCACATGAATGTGGTCATGCTTTGCAAGATGCACAAAACTATTTACCTTTAAGGTTCCGTCATTTTGTAATTCGTTTGAGTAATTTTACCAGTCGTTTGTTAACTCCATTAATTATTATTAGTTTTATTGCTACGCTATTAACAGCGGGTTTAGCCCTAGAAACTATGAAGTGGGTGTTATTAGGTTTCTGTATCTTTTACGGATTAAGCGCTTTGGCTAGTTTTATTACTCTGCCGACCGAGTTTGATGCGTCTCGTCGTGGTAAGAAATTATTGGAAGATATGCATCTTATGGAAACCAAAGAAGAACGTCAAGGTGTTAATAAAGTCTTACGAGCAGCGGCGAATACTTATGTGATTAGTTTTGCGATGTCTTTGATTTACTTTTTACGCTATCTGTCTTATTTTATGTTAATACGCAAACGTGATTAAAACAAAGGAGAATGAAATATGAAGATTGGGATTGTCGGCTTGCCGAATGTAGGAAAAAGCACTTTATTTAATGCCATTACAAAGGCGGGTGCCGAAGTAGCAAATTATCCGTTTTGTACCATTGAACCAAATATCGGTATCGTGCCGGTTCCTGATCCTCGGGTGGATTTTTTAGCCAAACATTACAACGCTAAGTCTGTTATCAATTCCACCGTTAAATTTGTGGATATTGCGGGCTTGGTAAAAGGTGCTTCACAAGGTGAGGGGCTGGGAAACAAATTTTTGGCTCATATTCGTGAAGTCGATGCTATTGTTCATGTGGTCCGTGCTTTTGATGACCCCAATGTAACCCACGTTGATGGTGGTGCTAATCCCGAAAGTGATATTGATACGATTAAATTAGAATTAATGTATGCGGGTATTGAAAAGCCTGTTATCTACGTCGCAAATTATAATGAAAGTGATATTGCCGACGACGGCGCCAACAATCCGCACTTTGCGAAAATCAAGGCGATTGCGGCAGCCGACAATGCTCAAGTCATCGGTATTTGTGCCCATGTCGAAAATGAGTTAGCTGCCTTGCAAAGTGATGAAGAGCGTACCGAATTCATGCAAATGTACGGCTTGCAACAAAGCGGTTTGGATAAATTAGTTGTGGCAGGGTACCGCCTGTTGGGTTTGATTTCTTATTTAACCGCTGGTGAACCCGAAGTTCGTGCCTGGACGATTAAAAATGGCGACACCGCTTTGATTGCTGCGGGAAAAATTCATACCGATTTCATGCGTGGTTTCATCAAAGCCGAAGTTGTTTCTTACGACGATTTTGTAAAATATGGCAATTTACTGGCCGCCAAAGACCACGGCCGTGTCCGCCAAGAAGGTCGTGACTACATCGTCCAAGACGGCGACATCATTCACTTTAAATTCAACGTTTAATCCCCAAAAAACTATTTGGTGTTTTCATGCTTTATGGTTTAACCTTGAACTATGAATTGGGGAAATTCGTTGTTGTGGGTGCTAGATGATGTTTATTTGTTAATACAAGAATTGTTTTATAATCTTGGTGTTCTTATCGTTTCCACTTTATATAATATTTGGCGTTTGTTGGCTTGGGTTGTTGGGCAAATTGAAAAAATTTTTCGTAACTTAGCGGGACTTGGTTCTTCTGGAAATGATATGGTTAGTGAGATTATCGAACACAAGAGAGTTGAGGCTATTTTTGGTAATCTGGTGGGGTTAGCAACAGCACTAATTATATTTTTTACCATTGTTAAAATTATTCAAGACCATTATAAAGATAAGGAAGGCGGTAACCCTTATAAAATAGTTATCCGTACTTTTAAAGGTTTGTTGATGTTCTTTTTCGTAAATGCTGCAGTTACTGTTGGTATTTACGCATCTGGCGTTATGTTCCGTGCTTTGGATGCTGCTACTGGTGGTGGAACTGAGAGCATTGCGGGACAGGTTTTTAAAACTATGGCTTATGATGCAAATCGTATGCGTATTGGCAGTCAAAAGGGGTTGGGGGCAGCGATCCCTAATAAATATTGGGAACGCATTGCAAATAAAACTGCAGACCAAGACGATGGTAAATATGTTGTTGTAGAAATGACCGGCAATCCTAATGGTAGTATGTCTACAGCAGATATTCGCATGAAACAACTTGAATTATTCCCAGAATATAAATATGGAATTGTGGGGTCAGATGGTGTAACTGTAACACCTTTGGCGGAATGGATGCAAGATGTGGATTTATCTACTGAAGCAATTGAAGACAATCCGTTTAGCCAACAATACTGGAACAATTATTACGAAGGTAATTTTAATGAAAGTAACGGAATTAAAGATACGTTTACTGAAGATGGGTCGGTTTCTGGTACTTTTGGTTATAAAAATGATTTATTGAAAAGTATTAGAACTAATATTCGTCCTAATATCAGTCTTGCTTATTCACCAATTGATATTATGGAATATTATTATGAAATCAGAATGATTAATACAGTACAACATGATGTAAGTGTTCCACTTGTTTTTACAACTCTTACTATACCGATGAGTACTGCATTTGTTGCTTACGAAAGAACAGGCGAATCGTTGAAATCCATGGAGGATAGTGCTAAACAATTTGGGATTACCTTTGACGGAAAAGTAGCGTTGCAGGATGGTAAACTTTCGGCAAATTTTGATTTCGATTCATTTACATCCGACGACTGGGAACCGGTAGCACAGCTTATGTTATCTGTTTTATCGAATGTACTCTATACAAATCTCGTACAACAAATTATTGAGATTATGCCAAAGGTTCCTGGTGAAACCGCTGTTTCTGGTGTTACCATAAACTACATTCAGTTAATTGCTCCACTTATGATGGATGTAGTTAAATCTATAAGCAATAATGCAATGGATGAAATTATACCTAGAAATGAAAAGGGTGAAAATATGGTAGAACCTTTTGTTACGGGTTCAACATCGCATAACGCTGGTATTTGGGTTAACGTTAATGAAAAATCAAAAAATTTAGCAATGACAATTCAAAAATATCGTATTGATGATAATTTTGATGATTTATGGGGTCAATTGATAGATTCTTTTGAAGATATTAAAGAGCAAATGTCGAAAGGTATTAAAGATACTTGGAAAATGACTCTCGAAAGAATAGGCGACCTTAATTTAACGGCATCACAAGTTGAAAAACAACGTGAATGGCTTGCTTACCAAGGCTTCCTTGAACAATACAACAAAGAAGCTACATCCTTACTTCAATCTCTAGGTAATGATTTGTATTTGTATGAAGAATTGTCGAATTATTTTTCTAATGGTAGTTCTTCGTTAGAAGATCGAAACAACTGGCTTGAACAACATGGCTATACGGGATCCTATGAAGATTTAGAAGGATCAATAAAAACAAACTTTGTTAGTTTGGTGTCTAAGTATAATATTATAAAAGATAATAAATTAAGACCTTCTTTGTCATATGCTGATCCACGTGTTGTGCCAGGGCTTTATCAACCAATCATTGAATTTAAACATATTACAGACAATAAAGCATCCGAGATGGCTGTGGGTGAAATACTGGAAACTTTGTCAAACAACAAATATGTTACTGTTAACATGGCATTTGACACTGTAAATGCATATAGAATGATTGATTGGAATGCTTATGGACCTGAATATGAAAAATACTTTAACCAATATATCGATTTGTATATCAGCAACTATGATTCAGAAAATGTCACAGAAGAAAATCAAAATGAACCAATTGTTATCAATGAGAATATTAATAGTTTAGTATATACGCTAATTCCTAGCCAAAGTAGTAATACAAATAAAGGTTTAGCATATTTTATCAGTAGTAGCGCTCCTTTCAAGAGTCAAATAATGGAGGGTGGTTTTACAAAAGATTTTTGTTCGACTGGATATTGGGGTAATAGAGGTATTACTGTTGACGAAATTCGTTATTTCCAATTTTATAGTGGATTCTTAGGAATGCCATCTTCAATTAATCATGGTTTCGCTAATGATTCAAGTGAGATAACGACGAATGCAATTGATACTCAGGTTAATGC
>JAFUJE010000020.1 GCA_017473795.1 Clostridia bacterium | reverse complement strand
GACTATTTGCATAAAGATATCATCAATGATCTGTATCATCACAATACAATGGACAATTACAGCGATGGTTTTGACATTGTACAAGAAACGGTATGCTTTTTATGTAATTTTATTGGTTACAAACTTGGCAATTCATACAATGGTATGACAATCCGTTTTGCTTGCTTTAAGACGATATACGTTTTTATTCCCGTGATTTTTGGGGCGTGAAAATTAGTTTTGACAATTCTTTTCAATCGTCAGAAGTTTTTACATTAGTTACAACAAAAAGACACCTGGGGCGGTGTCTTTTTTTATTTAGTGTAATCCGAAGTTAAACTCTCGACGGCATTGATAAATTCTTTCATAACGGGAACTAATTCTAAAATTGCCACGGGGTTGTTTTTTAACGCTTTGATGAATTCCTCTTTTAAAACACTAGGGTTGTTTTCAATGGTTAAACTGCCTTTTTTCTGTGGTATAGTTTGCGCATTTTTGTTTGCTTTTTGTTTTTTTGTTTCCTCAATTGTTTCCAACAAAATCGCTTCCTTTTTAAATGCTTCGGTTAAAAAATTATAACCACGTGATTTTGCTGAACCGTTTAAATAATTGCGAACTAAACTGGATTGCCAGTAATTGTGACAATCAAAATCACACGCAGTTAACAAATAAGGAATTTCGTTGACAATGTTTTCTGCGAATAAATCAATCGTTGTGGCTTTTCCTGAACCTTGCGGATTTATGGCCTTTGGCAAGTCTTGCCAATTCAAAATACGCCAAGCAATTGGTGTTGTGGTAACCGCATCATCACCCCAAGGATAAATTTGTTTTTCTTTGTGATAAACCGGATACGTGCCGAAATTTATACACATATAGTCTTTTTGAGATTTGCGATAAGGACTGTAACTATCATTGTTTTTGGAAGCCAAGACTTTCATTAAATGACTGTACGCTTTAACATCAAAACGTAAACAAGGTCGTACACCGAATTTATTTTCCAGAAAAAAGTCATCTGGCTTCCACTTACTTTTGAAGGGACCAAAATCTTTTTCATAATGAATAATTACTCTTTGCGTTCCAGTCTGTCCCTCAATAAAGCCTTCAATTGCATCTAAACGGGGTGTTGGTATCATTGTTTGCACTTTTTCGTTCTGTAACCAAAAATTACCACCTGATGAATTTTCATCATTAGTGATTAAATCTTCTTTTTTCAAATGATAAGTTTCGGTCAATTCTTGGTAAGTTGGTAAATAAATTAAATCCATTGTTGTATGACCAAAATTACCTCTGACCGTCGGTACAATTAAATCTTTTAAGTTCATTTTGTCCCCATATTTTTTAATTTTTTTATTTATATCATAGCACGCCCAAATCCGTTTTTCAAGAGTGTAAGCAAAAAATACCCAAAATCTTATTTTTTTATTTCATGTTTTTTTTTGCTATTTATTTGGATTTTTTGCACAGATATGTTATAATGCAGACATAAAAAAAGGGGAATCTTTCATGAAAGGTTTTAAACAACTGGGATTGTTAATTTGTACTGGTGTGCTCGGTGTTTTATTTGGTGTTCTGATTACCATGCAAATGCCCCAACTTAGTGCGTCCGAACAAGTTGGTCACCCCCATGCTTTAATAGCTCATGACAGTATTGATGCCACTTGTGAATGCAATGGAAGCCGTGCCTACTGGGAATGTCCGACTTGTAATTTGTATTTTAGTGATGCCCAAGGTTTTTACCCAATGAACAGCGCTGAATTTACTAACTGGGTAATCACACCTAAATTAGAACATAAATCCAATGCGAATTATTACACCCCTTACCAAAACGCAACCTGTGCGTCCGCTGGTCACATGGCATATTATACTTGTGTCAATGGTTGCGGTAAGATTTTCCAAGAAATGACTTGCCAAACTGAATTAGATAAAGACTTCGTTATCATTGATAAAAAAGCCCATGGTTTCGGCCGATTCGTTCCCGCTAAAGAAGCGACCTGTGCCCAAGCCGGTAATATTGCGCATTACGAGTGTTTAACTTGCCACGGTACCTTCCAAGACGTTTATTGCACGAAAGCCTATAACGATGTGCGCATTACGGTTGAGCACCAAACCGATGACGAACATTTTACCGAACACCAAGACGCTACTTGTTTAGCAGACGGACACTGCGCTTATTATACCTGTGTAAATTGTGCACAAAACTTTAGCGACCGTGCTTGCACCCAAGTCATTGCCGATGTCGTGATTCCCCAAAAAGAACACCAAACTTACGCTTCACATTATGTTCCGGAATTAGCACCAACTTGCGAAACAGCAGGGCACCACGCTTATTGGGAATGTTACAACGGTTGCCACCAAAAATACGCTGACCCATTCTGCGACCAATTATTTACCGAACAAACCTTGACCATTCCGGCTACTGGCCATGAAAAAATCTATGTCATCGCTAATCCCGAAGCAACGGCTGAATATATAGATAACGGCGACGATACCTACCGCCATGGTTGGGTAAAATATAATTACGTTTGCCAACACACCGGCTGTGAAGATAATACCTTAACTAAATCATTTTCTGGTTTTGGCCGTATCGACAATAACAAAGCCCAAATTATCAGCAATTCAATTATCAAAGACGCAAACGGTTTAGTCCATGACTTGTACGTTGTTGATTGGGCAGATAGTGAAACTTATACAGCAGTTACGATTAAAGTTGCCGGTACACTTTATGTCAATGACTACTTTATTCCTGAAGCTAGTTACAAATTTAACGGCGTTAAAAACGAATTAATTTTACACGATACTTGGTTTGATTTAATCATCACCGCCGAAGATGTTGCCAATGGTAATGATTTAGTTTGGGAAT
>JAFUJE010000019.1 GCA_017473795.1 Clostridia bacterium | reverse complement strand
AACGGAATTAGGCTACATTCCAATGACCATGATCAACAAAGTTTTTGAAATATTCATGCCCCTCAAAATAATCTTTGAAACCTTTTTTCATATTTTGTTTTGCATTTTCATAAATCGCATCAAAACCAGGTACTAAACTTTCTAAAGAAGTTTTAATTATATTTACATATTTTATGGCTTCGTTAAAAGCGATGTCCAATGTTGCTTTGACTGTTTCGATCATTCCTTCTGCTTCCGCTTTTTCGTTTGCTAAGGCAGTTTCCAAATTTGTAGCTGTCTCTTCCAAAACAGCAAGTTTAGCAAGGTCTTCTTCTGAGAACCCGTCCACACCGAGCGCTAATCTTTCCGCCAACAAATTTTCTTTTGCTTCAATGTATAACTGTTTTGCTTGGTTGTAGGCACTTTCTGTATCTAAGAATGCATTGTTATATGCTTCTTCTAATGCAGCAACCGCATCGTTTAAATTTTCCATTGCAGTTTCAAATAATGAACGCAAATCAGATGGAATAAATTGAGGATATCTATACAAAGTTTCTAATTCTGCAATATTGATTTTCTCTAAACGCAAATTGTAATATGCATCCTTTAATTCTTGCGTTAAGAAATTTTTGGTTTCCTGACGTGAACCTTTTAATAATTCGATTAATTCTTCTTCCGTCATACCTTCCAACTCTTGTTGTGAGTATTCCTTAACACATTGTTTTACTTCATTTAAAATATCGGTTTTTTGCAATGCCTTTTCCACAACTTTCACAAATTCAAGATCAATGCCTTTTTCGTTCAGGAATTGGTTAGCTTTGTTAGTTACCTTTTCCAATAATTTTTGGGCATCACCCGAAATTGCGATTGAAATTTTTTCTTCATTGCCAGTAATTAAATAACCGTTTTCTTCCGTAAGTTCCAAGAACAATTCAACTGCTTCCTCCGCAGTCAAACCTTCAAACTTGGAAACCTCCGTATCCGCATCAAGTGAAACGGAAATGATATGGTTTCCATCTTCGTTGAGTGCGTTTACTGATACGACTTTATCGTCTTTGTCTAAAACGAACTCAATTTTTGGATTGAGCCCCACATTCATAACTTTTGCGGTTGCCTCCTCTGCCGGCTCCTCTTGTTGGCAAGCAGCAAGCGCAAACGCACAAGGTATGATCATACAAATGGCCAGCACAAAACTCAAAAATTTTTTCTTCATTTTTCTTTTTATTACCTCCCATTTTATTTTACCTAATTTGCTTAGGTTATTTTCATGGTAGCATAAAAAAATTTTTCATGTAAGCGTTTTTAACGAATTAATAATTTCCTAATAATTCGGACAAAGTCGCTTCGCCCCAACTGTAATTAGTTAAATAATTACCTTTGAATAATTGTGCATATTGCTCGTTGCCAGATAAATAATCAAACAAATCACAACTAACTTTGCTGACATCAATTCTGCGTTTTCCGTCAACCGACTCCATAATTTCAGCAATGCCGTATTCTTCCAAAATATTTTTCAAACGCAAAGCAACCTTACGATACCTTGCCAAAGTTACTGGATTCGCATCCTCATCTTCCCAAAGGAAACTAATCGCTTCTTCACTGGAAACAAAACCACCACGTCGGTCCACCAACAAAGCCAACAACTCCTTAGACTTTTTATTTTTGAAAGCAATCGGCTTGTCTTTTACAAAAACATCAAAATAACCAAACGTACGGATTAAAACATGAGGTTTATCTGCATCAGACAACACTTCTTTTTCTTCGTCTGGCATATTGTAAATAATCACAAAACGTGATTTAGTATCATCAATCGATTCTTGTGTGCAAAGCGCTTTCACTTTGCGGTTTCTACCAGTAGCCACATCAAAGTACGGGAAAATCGCTTCCCCAGTCGTCAGTAATTGATTTACATTTTCGTGCGTTAGCACATTACTCTTCGCAATAATTTTTTCAATCGTTAAATCGCCGGCTTCGATTTCTTCTTGTGTACAACCCAAGAAACGACAAACGTTTTCACTGGTATGCATTAACTTAACTTTATGGTCATTAATCTCAAAAGCCACAATTCCTTCGGTCAAGCGCATAAATAATTTTTGCATGTTTTCTTGCATGTTTTTTAAAGACAGATTTTCAGTACGCAGTTCTTTGTTTTCATGTTCTTCAAACGGACGAATACACAACAGACTTACCGTTAAATTAATTTTAATAAAAATCGCACTGTATAATTTACTGATACCATCCGAGAATTTTCCCCGGAACCTTATTTGTAATGGCTTAAAATCAGCGGCATCAAATCGGCGCTCGTAATTTTCATTAAAAAATTTTTGAACTTCGGCTTGGTCTTTTTTATCGACATAAGCCTTCACAAATTGATGAACCGCATCTTCCATGTTAACCAACATATCCTTGAATTGCGACGAAGTTTTTGAATTTTTGCCGTAAATGTATTTTACAGTCTTGTTAGCATAATCATAGACAAAAATTTTATCATAAACTTGGGCAAGCGAATTTACATAGATATCGACTTCACTTTCCTTTTGTTGGTCATAACGATCCGAAACATCAAGTAAAACACTTTGGAATTCGGCTTCGCCTTGTTCGTTAATTTGTTTTGTAATCCAACCAAAGACTCGTGCCCGAGTCCCGTCACATCTTAAAACGGTTAATTCTCCGGTAATTGTTTCTGTGTTCGCCAAAACCCGGTTAAGTAAATGATGAAACTTTTTCCTTTCTTCCACAGGAATTAACAAATAAATATTACTGCGGTATAATTCGGCATAATCCAGTTCGCCTTCTTTATGTGGTGGAATTTTTAATATTTCCATCATCTTCTTATTCATGTAAGTAATGCGTGGCTGTTTTTCACAAGTGTATTTAATAAAACCACAAGGATTACCTTTGCCTAAGAATAAATCTCTTTTATCGGTAACTAATTCCGTCATATTATTTAAGGTAGAATAACCAACCATTTGTCCATTTGCCAGACGCTTCGACGAAACCGTATCATTGACATACAACACCGTGCCATTTTTCAAAACTAGTTTATATTGCAAAGATAGTGTCTGTTCTTTTTGCGCTAACTGATTCAAAAAATCTTCGTACAATGCTTGGTCTTCTGCATGAATAAATTTAAGATATTTATCCTTGCTCGTAACTAATTTTTCTGATTCGGTTTTTAACAACTCACAAAAACTGTGACTGGCAAAAGTTATGCGGAAAGGTTTTTCCAAACAATAAACGTGAAAACCAAAAACATGATTTGTTAATATATCTTCAATATTTTCAAATTGATTCATACTATCTCCACAATTAAAGCAGTAAAACTTGTTTTTAATTACAAATTAATATGTCACATAACTCATGATTCGTCAATTACCTATCCCCACTATTTAACCATTAACACTTCGCCAGCATTTAATTTAACGGTTTCACCCTTGACTTTTACCACCAGCCGTGCCAGTTGATCAATCTCTTGCACCCGACCGACATAAGCCTTACCATTTTTCAGAAACTTAATTTCTTTATTCTTTAACACTGAATACCGACGATACAGGCGAATAAGACTCGCCTTTCCTAGCTTTTGGTACAAGCGGTAAGCATTATTAACCAAGTCCGCTACTAACTTACAATACTTTTCCGCCGTCGGTACTGTCGATAATAATTCTCCCGCTAGACCCGCAATTTCATCATGGAATCCTGATTCTGGACGAACCAAATTCAAGCCAATTCCTATGACCGCATATTTTAATTGCTGCGAACCGTTTTCTAATTCGCCTTCGGTTAAAATTCCTCCAACCTTTTTCCCTTGATAAATAATGTCATTAACCCATTTAATTCCACATTTAACACCTAAGATTTTTTTTAAAGTTTTTACCACCGCCACTGCCGTTGCCACCGTTAAATATGAAGACTTGGCAACGTCCAACTGCGCACGCACCAACAAACTTAAGTAAAGTCCATTCCGTGGAGAATAAAACTTTCTTCCTTGCGTTCCCCGCCCCGCCGTTTGTTGTCGTGCAATAATTACCATGCCATCCGGTGCTTGCTTTTCCGCCATTTTTTTCAAGACTGCATTAGTCGAAGTCACTTCATCAAAAACTTGAACCTGCATTTTTTTTGACAGGCGTTTTGCAATTAGCATCTGAAGTTGCTCATTTGTAACCGCAAACATTTTCATCACCTACTCAACAATCACAAAAGCCAAGGCCTGATTGCTTTCGTGCGTAATACTGATTTGAATATTTTTGGCCGCTAATTTTGTCATTTTAGCTTTTAAATTTGGTGTTAGATTCACATATGGTTGCCCGGATTTTGTGTGTAAAATTTCAATATCACGATAACTTAACCCTAGAAAGCCACAGCCTAACGCTTTACTGACAGCCTCTTTCCCTGCCCAAATTCCTGCTGCCGACTCTAGCGTACGACCAACAAGATATTGGCGTTCACCTGCTGTAAAGACTTTCTCTAAAAACTTTTCGTTATTGATTTTGCCAGTAAATCGCTCGACCGCAACCAAATCACAACCAATTCCCTTCACCATACCAATCCTTCTTTTACTCGCTTACACGTAACTCTGTTTTTCTAATTTTACCACTCGAGGTTTTAGGTAACACTTGAACAAATTCCACTACCCGCACCCACTTGTACTCTGCCAGTTTTGTGTTACAAAATTCTTTAATTTCCCTTTCTTTTTGTTTAGTCGGTTCCACTTGGCTTTTTAATATCACAAAAGCTTTGACCGCTTGCCCCCTTAATTTATCCGGAACACCGACAACACAACATTCTACCACATCATCATGTTCCATTAAAACATTTTCAATTTCACAAGGGCCAACACGGAAACCACCCGTTTTAATAATATCATCAAAACGACCATTAAACCAGAAACGTTGGTTTTCATCAATCCAAGCGCTATCCCCCGTATGAAAAACACCACCACGCCAAACTTGGCGGTATTGTTCATCATTGTTAACATATCCACGCACAATTCCCGGCAAATGTCCATCAACCGCAGGCACGACACAAATTTCGCCTACCTCGCCGACCTTTACCGGTTTTCCATCTGGTCCTAAAAGTTGCACATTATATTGTGGCGACGCAACCCCCAAAGAACCTTCTACATAATCATAACCTTTGATATTACCAACCAACATCGTGGTTTCACTTTGTCCATAACCTTCATGTAAAACAAGTCCGGTAATTTCGTGAAACTTTTTAAAGACGTCGGGCGATAAAGATTCCCCACCCGTTGCCACGTGTCGCAAACTGGGCATTTGTGGTAAGTCCTTAAGTAATACGAAATAACGGAAGAAAGTCGGTGGCGCACAGAAAGTCGTCACATTATATTGATTAATCATATGCGCAATGTACTTCGGATCAAAGTTGTCAAAGTCACAAACCATAACCGCCGTCCCAACTAACCATTGTCCATAAATTTTACCCCACGAAGCCTTAGACCAACCGATTTCTGCAATCGTAAAATGCAAACCGTCATCAACCGCTTGGTGCCAATATTTAGACGTCATGATGTGCGCTAACGGATAAGCAAAGTCATGAATTACGCCTTTCGGGTGCCCTGTCGTTCCCGATGTATAATAAATTAACATCGGATCGGTCACGCAAGTTTCCTGTCTTGGTAACTCATCCATACAACGGAACATTTGTTCATTTAGATTCATAAACCCGTCAGTTGTTTCTTGCACCGTCCATAATAAACAATCCGCTTCGGCCAGTTTTACGGCTTCTTTAACTTTACCCGGCACTTCACTGTAAGGCGAACACACAATTCCTTTACACTGTGAAGATTGAATCCGGTAGACCAAATCATCAACTGTCAACATATGTGTCGCCGGAATCAAAACAATTCCCAGTTTGTGCAAAGCCACAGCCACGAACCAGTATTCATAATGGCGTTTTAAAATTACCATTACTTTATCCCCACGTTTCAATCCGGCATTTAAAAAGACATTCGCTACTTTATTACTGTAACGTTTGATATCAGCAAAAGAAAAAACTCGCTCTTCGTTGTTAGTATTATACCAAACTAAAGCTCTTTTATCCGGATAAGCGGTGGCGATTTCGTCCACGACATCATAGCCAAAGTTAAAATTTTGAGGATAGGTCAATGCAAATTTAGTTAACCTACCAGCCTCATCAAATGTTTCGTGACAATATTTTTTATAGACACACATGTTATTTAATCCTTTTTGTTATTTTCCTTCAGACCAATTTTTCGAAAACGGTCATAACGTTTTTGTATTAAATCCGGTTCAACGGATAACTCTTTTAATTCTTCACACAAAAGAGTTTTAATTTTTTGATAAAATTCGGCTTTGCCTAAATCATTTTCGGACAAAATTCTTTCAATGATACCAAAAGATTTTGCATCTTCGGCCGTCAACTTTAAACTCTCGGCTGCTTTTTCCGCCATTGTTGCATCTTTCCAAAGAATAGAAGCACAACCTTCCGGAGAAATTACCGAATACACCGAATTTTCCAACATCCAAACTTTATCAGCAACACCTAAAGCCAAAGCGCCACCACTGCCTCCTTCGCCAATTAAAATTGAAATGATTGGAACACATAACGTACTCATTTCCATTAAGTTTTCGGCAATGGCTTGACCTTGCCCTCGTTGTTCCGCTTCAATACCACAGAAAGCCCCCGAAGTATCAATCAAACAGATAATTGGACGTCCGAACTTTTCCGCCTGCTTCATCAACCTTAAGGCTTTACGATACCCCTCTGGATGTGGAGCACCACTGTTACGCAAAGCTCTTTCTTTAATTGAATGTCCTTTTTCAATCGCAATAACCGTCACGGGACGACCATTTAAGCGAGCAATCCCTCCGACAATCGAAGCATCATCGGCATATCTTCTGTCGCCATGAAATTCGATAAAGTTAGTAAAAATATGCCGGATATAATCAATCCCCGTCGGACGAGAACTCAGTCGTGCTGTTTTTACCCTTT
>JAFUJE010000018.1 GCA_017473795.1 Clostridia bacterium | reverse complement strand
CAAAGTAACCGTCAATTTGTTCAATAACACTCGCATTGTTCGCAATACCACCAGCATTCTTTTTCTTGCTGGAAACTAAGTAATTACTGTTACCGCTTTTTTGAACGGTAATTTCTACTTCGTCGGAACTTGCAATATCGCTAATTAAGTTCGGCATTGGAATTGCAATCGCTGGATACATGTAACCGGTAATTGCGCCATCTTTATAAATAGGTTCCAAGTATTCGAATAAAGACGCACTGTCAACAACGAAATCAGTTGCATCACCATAGTTTGAATTAACAAATTGTTCTAAGATAATTGCATACGCTGGTTTCTTTTCGGTACCTGTTTTTTCTGTACCGTCTTTTTCGGTAGCACCAACTACATAATATTTGTCACCAATTTTGTGTTTACCGTCACCATCACTATCAGAAGTGGCAACATTCCACAATACTTTATTATCGTCGTAACTTTCGTTAACACGAATGCTTGAAGAAGCACTACTGTCGCTGTTTACTTGAACAACATAATTAATGGTTTTAACTTTTGTTTTAGAAACATAGAAGTCATATTGGAAAACGTATTGACCGTCTTTGTTAGGAACAAACTTGTTACCGGTAATGCAATTTTGATCATTAACGCCCTTAACGGTAATGGTGTAATAATCATTTGCTTCTGGAGCAACAAGGTCGCCTTCTGCATTATATTTGTACAATTGGCGGTTTTTCGCAAAATATTTTTCCGTGCTGGAATTGTCTTTGCTGATAACCCAATTTGGTAATACTAAAGATTCACCCATGGTAATGGTCTTATCCACTGTGTAATCCGCAACGGCTTTGGTACCCAAACTCAATGGAGTTACACCCCAGTCACCGCTGGAACCGATTTGAATTTTGGTTACATTGGTAGAAACCTTAGCACTAGCATGGTCTTTAGCGGTTACAACGATAATGTAATCCCCGCCAACACCAGGAGTGAAGTACAAATTACTCATAGTATGTGATGTACGGTAGAAAGAAACAGAACTAACGATTTGCGCACTGCTGGTTTTATTGCTGTCAACAACGTTAACTGGAACCAAGACATCATTTTCTTTAACTTGGTAAACAGACACACTCATTTGTCCGTCAACTTTACTTGCCCATTCGGTTTCGATGTTGTAAATCCTTACGGGTTTGCCGGCAATGTAATTATTTTCAGTATTATGAAATTCGTCTTCTAACTTAACTTCAATACCCGCCTCATTAGCACTTGTTGCTTCGTGAATAGCAAATTCAGCACGTTTCCATGCATAACCATTCTTGGCTACGTCCTCAGCAGGTTCATCTGGTAATAATAAATTATCTTCAAAATAAGTACCAGAACTTAAAGTTTTTCCTGTCGCTACGTATAACTTATTTTGCATTGCGTTGAAGTTACGTGCTACAGCATAAATATAAAATTTGTTGTATTTGTTAATTGCCTCAAGACCCAAATCATCCAAATCAACATCAACACGCAATGAATTTTCACCCGCATCCAAAGCGACAACTTTGTCAGTTGTAATATCGCTAAGCGCAACCAAGTAATAATCGACTTGAATTTTGTCGGTTGGGGTGTTGGCATCGGTAAACGTTGGTTTGTTGAAACTGAAAGTTTTACCTTCCCACAAATAAACGTCACTAACTTGGAAAACGTTGTTTTCGTCGATAACAGGAGAAACTCTTTCATAACCGTCTTGAACGTAGAAATATAAATGCTTTGTTTTGCTGTTCGCGTATCCACCGCTGTATTTATTACCATCAGCAAATTCAGGTTGTACTTCTTGAACAGTAATACGGACATGATATAAACCAGCCTTGTTCAAAAGTTGAACTTTATTTTTGTCATTTGTACAGTTACTTTCAACAAAAGAAATGGTTAAAGGTTGGGTACGGTCATAAACAAAGTTTTTACCGTCGTTATTGCCGTTTTCGCTACCGTAAGCATAGTTGTTTGATACGGATTCACCATCGGCGTTTTGGATTT
>JAFUJE010000002.1 GCA_017473795.1 Clostridia bacterium | reverse complement strand
TCAAAATCTTCGTTATCGCTTTCTTCCTCGTCATCACGGGCAACCGGGTCATAATCTTCCGTTCCTGTATAATTATCTGTAAAAACTGAACTCTCATCATTACCGGGTTGGTAATCAATATCTGTTAATGGATTGGAATCTTGATAGTTATAACCATAACTGTCTTCATCATAATAAGAAGGCACCCCTGTTCCGTGCTCATAATCTTCGTACGAACGTTGTTTCGCATAAGCATCTTCGTGCTCTTGCAAATTATCGATACCTTCTTCCCCCATTGCTATAGCATAATGCTTCTTTTTCATTCTCGCAAATCATTTGATAATCTTTTTAGAAATGCTTATAATTAAAAATAAAATTTGGAGGAATATGAAACAATCTTACACTCAATCAACCAAAGAAGTTTTTAAACAATTAGCAACTTCCGAAAAAGGCTTAACCGCCACAGAAGCCCAAAACCGCTTAACAAAATACGGGAAGAACCAACTCGCCGACATCAAAAAGAAATCTTGGGCTTCCCGTTTTTTTGCACAATTCAAAGATGTGATGATTATCCTGCTTTTAGTTTCCGCAGTCATTTCCTTGGTCTTTGGAATTATCGAGAATAAAGGCGCCACCGAGTTCATTGATACGATTATCATTTTATTCATTGTCGTCTTAAATGCCGTCCTTGGCGTTGTCCAGGAATCCAAAGCCGAAAACGCTATGGACTCGCTCAAGAACATGTCACAACCGTATTCTAAAGTTTTACGTGACAATCAAGTTGTTTTTGTAAAAACTTCCGAATTAGTTGTCGGTGATGTGGTATTATTAGAAGCCGGCGACGTCGTACCTGCTGACCTGCGCTTTATTGAAACTGTCAGTTTAAAATGCGACGAATCCATGTTAACTGGTGAAAGTATTCCTGTCAGCAAAAACGCCGATTTAGTCCTAGACGAAAAAACAGCACTTGGCGACCGACGCAATATGGGATTTTCTTCCAGCGTTGTCACTTATGGTCGTGGCAAAGGGATTGTTGTCGCAACAGGACAAGACACAGAAATTGGTAAAATTGCCGGTATGCTTAATAGAAACCCCGACAAAGAAAACACTACTTTGCAAAACAGCTTAAATAAATTCGCCCAAGTAATTACCGTTTGCGTTCTTGTTATTGCCTTTGTTATTTTCATGATTGATTTGTTTATTACTAAACAACACTGGACTGAATCCTTAATCACGGCGATTGCGATTGCTGTGGCTGCCATTCCCGAAAGTCTAATGATTGTTGTTACCATTATTCTTTCTATGGGTGTTACCAAATTAGCCAAACAAAATGTCATTATCCGTCGCTTACACGCCGTTGAAACCCTAGGCTGTTGCGAAGTTATTTGTTCAGACAAAACAGGTACCATTACCCAAAACAAAATGACAGTTCGTAAAGTTTTCTTTAACAACCAAGAATACGACTTAAAACACATCGACAAAAATCAAATTTCACAAATGTTAGAAGGCATGGTTCTGTGTAACGACGCTAAAATTCAAGCCGACACTTTAATTGGTGACCCCACCGAAACCGCTCTCTTAGAATGTGCCCAAAAGTTCGGATATCAAAAAGCAGCACTCGACGAGGTTTGGCAACGAGTTAATGAAATACCTTTTGATTCAAACCGCAAACTAATGTCAACCGTCAACGTAAAAAACAATGAATACAAACAATTCACGAAAGGTGCTTTTGATGAAATTATCAAACGCTGTACACAGATTAACGATAACGGTACAATTCGTAAAATTACCAACGAAGATATCAAATCTTTAAAAGAAGCCAACACAACTCTTTGCTCCCAAGCGTTAAGGGTTTTAGGGTTTGCTGTTCGTGACTGCCAAAACAAAGACGACATCAAAGAAGCCGCTTTAACTTTCGTTGGTATGACCGGTATGATTGATCCACCCCGCCCCGAAGTTTATCACGCCCTGAAAAAATGTAAACGTGCCGGCATGCAAGCCATTATGATTACCGGCGACCACAAGGACACCGCTTA
>JAFUJE010000017.1 GCA_017473795.1 Clostridia bacterium | reverse complement strand
CTTTTGATCTTTCCTGATGAATTAATGTTGGAACAAAATCCATATAAAGTTTTAATTGATGATTTCAAAAAACATCATACAACCGTATTATCATCGTACCAAATTCCATTAGAAATTGCTTACCGTTATGGTATAATTATTCCGCAAAAAGGTAATGAAATTAAAGGGATTATCGAAAAACCAAAAGACAATCCACCGTCAAATTTAGCCTCTCTCGGAACCTATGTCTTGGTTCCTGATGTTTTGAATTTCATTCGTGAGCATAAAGATGACGAAGGCGAAATATGTATAGTTGACGCAATTAACAAACTACCAAAACTGCGTCACGTCGAATTAACAGGTAAACGCTTTGATTTAGGCAGCCCACTTGGCTTTGCCCAAGCAACAACCTATGCGACATTTAAAGCCATTCCTGAATTTAAGGATTGGTTAAAAGATTTATTAAAGGAGTAATAAATTATGTTAAAGTTTGGAACTTCCGGTATAAGGGATTTAACCAAAAATTTATTAAAGAACCAAGTAGCCAAAGAAATTGCACAAGCCCTTTATACAGTAGGCTGGCAAGAACTTTCTTTGGGTCGTGATGGACGCATTGGCAGTGACAAACTAATGAACGAATTCATTGAGCATTTTCCAGGCAAAATAAATAATCTAGGCGTTACAACTACCCCTGAACTGGCTGCACAAAGCGGTTTAGCCGTCATGATTACAGCTTCACATAATCCCAGTCAATATTGCGGCTTCAAAGTCTATCTAAATCACATGGAACAAAGCACTTTGGACTTACCACCTGTCTCCGTTTATTCTAAATGGAAACTGCTACCGAAGGATATTGTTATTGATTGTGCTAATGGCGGTCTCGGTCATAAATTGAATAAACTAGGTTTTACCAATATTGTTAACTATGGTGATGGTGAAATCAATGACGGCTGTGGAGCAACTCATCCTGAATTTTTGGCTAAATATTGCCAAGACCATAACCTAGAAATTGGTTTTGCGGTTGACGGCGATGCTGACCGTTTCATGATGTATTTACAAGACCATGTTCTTTCCTCGGAAGAAGTCACAGTATTACTAGCAACATTAATGAATCTGTCAAGCATTGTAGTCGACGAAACTGTAAACAGCGGCTTAGCTAGCAATTTTAAATTAACACGTAGCAAAGTCGGCGGACAAAATGTTACCCGAACGATGCAAGCAACACACATCAATTTTGGTGCTGAAAAAAGCGGTCACTACTACTTTGATTTGAATAGCACGTCTTCAGATGCTTTGGATGCTATTATTTTAATTACTCACACCTACCGCGAAAAAGGTTTATCCGGCTTACAGACTATTATTGATACTTACCGCCCCTATTATCAACTGAATCACACCGTGAATTTAGTTGATCTACCTGTCGATTACGAAACTATTATTGCAAACTTTAATCCACGCAATGTACGTAAGGTTATCCGTAAAAGTGGTACAGAACCAATCTTACGGATTATGTTGGAAAGCAAAAAAGAAAAAGCCGTCCAAAAAGCATGGCAAACATTACGCACCCAATTAAAAATTGAAGGTTAATAAAATTTCATAAAAAAAGTGAGACTTGATTTGGTCTCACTTTTTATTTTGGAGCGGGAAATGAGGTTCGAACTCACGACCTTCGCCTTGGCAAGGCGACGCACTACCGCTGTGCTACTCCCGCAGGTAAAGTCATGATATCATAACTTCCCCAACCTGACAAGTACTTTTTATTTACACATTTTTAATACCCCTTAGCAAAATTCCCAATTCGATTAATTTGCCTAATATATTGAAATAAAGTTATCTTTAAGTTTTAAAAAATTGTGAAAATATTTTTTTGTAATTATTGACTATCAGTATGGCATTTGGTAAAATTAAAGCATGGAAAACAAATTAAAAAGTTTAAATAACAATATGAAAGATAATATTATTAACGTGGCAAAAAAATGGAAAGGTAAAATGCTTCCTACAATTTTTATGGCACTTATGCTTGGCAGTTCAATCCCAGCAAAGGCTCTGCCGACCGCAACCAATAAAGAAACTTCCAACAACTACAAAACACCTGTTTACCAAACAGCATCAAATGGATACAACGACCAAAGTATACAAAACATAAGCAATCAAATTTTAATTAGCAACTTAATGGCAGAAAGAAAACTTTCCGATAAAGAATCGGAAAAAGAAATGGTTAATTTGTTAACTGCCGCAAATTACAATCTTTTGGATTTATCTTTACAATATAAATCATTAGGAAAATACAACCAAGAAAAATCCGGATTATCACCTGAAGAAATTAACAGTATTATTACTAACAACTTCAACGGTGTTTCTACTGAAAAAGCAGCCAAAGCTTTATCGGTCGCTATTCCTTATACTGTTACAATGGCACTAGATACTTTAACTCTTATTCGCAATGGAGCCGATCAAGCCTATATTGCTGCGATTGATCCAGTTAATAATTACTCCAAAGGGACAAATGAATTTTACACTAGTTTAGAAATTAAGAGAATCGGCAAACGTAATTTGATTAATGAAGCGAACGCAGCCTTAGATGCTTTGGAAATTGAAATTGCTAAAGTTTTAGAATATAAAGAAGTTAAAAACCACGAAAAATTTATCAGTTATTTAGCACATATTAAGGCATTAGTTTCTAATAAATCTTTTGCTCAAAACCGAGATAACTTCACTAAGTTATCGGTTTACAAAGAACAACTAGCTGAGTTATTACCTGAAGATGAATTTGGTACTTTGCCATTACGCAAAGCACTTATTGAAGGAGTTTTCACTTCACAATATGCTTTAAGTTACATCTTAGAAAAATTCGAAAAAGAACATCCGAACTTTGAATTAGGTACTGTACTTACCAATCAACAATTTGGTATTCAAACCAGCGCAGTATGGGACAAACCAGTTAACAACAATAACTGGGGTTACTCTTTAGGCGCAGAATTAAATGCAGGTTTAGGCTTCAATCAAAACAATTATGTACAAGCTTTAGGCACTGCTGGAATTGGTTATACAACTGAAAAAGGCAACAAAATTTCTTTAAACACCAAGGCCGGAATTCAACTTGACAACCAAGGCTCAAACCCTATTGCTTTAGGTGCAGAAACCAAATACACTTGGCCAATTAATAAAAACCTTTCTATTGACGCTAGCGCTGGCGGTATGTACACCAAGGAAAGCCTAAACGGACGTGTTGGTATTTCCGCTGCATATCGCACACCAAAAGTTTTATTAAAATTCTTTGTTGGTATTGAAGGAAATAAAAATTTAAGCCATGGGCAAACCACAACCAAACCTACTCCAGTTCCACCTTCAATTTATGGAGAAGAAGATGTTGAAATCCAACAAGGAAACGGAACTACAAATGAAAATACCAATGGCTATGGTTCAAACGAAAAACCGGTTGATTTATCCAAATATTAATTACCCTAACAAATTAATAAAAGGCGCATAAATCAATGCGTCTTTTTAGTTCTAATAAAATAATTTAAAATTTGCTAAAGTTTTTTTCCACATCTATTGAAAATAAGTTTCTTTTTTGCTAAACTTATCATAATGAAAAAAGCTAAATTCATATTAAAAAGAACTATTGCACCAATAATTGTAGCGACTACTATTGTTAATAATGCTAATGTTGCGACATATCCACTGGAGACACAAAAACGACCACAAATACAATTACAACAAAAACAAATGGATTATGGAACGAATCATAATGAATACGAAGATTTAAAAATAATGAAAGAT
>JAFUJE010000016.1 GCA_017473795.1 Clostridia bacterium | reverse complement strand
CTAAACTGGTTTTCTTTTTTTGGATTGGATAATCCGCAGCGCAGTCACCCAGTACATTAATTTTTTCCGCATTAATTTCCGCATCATCAGGATTATGGTAAGCAGAAACGGCTACCCCACTGACGACCACAGCAACGCCAAGATGCATGACACGATTCAACGTTTCCGCATTAATTTTATTTTCTTCTTTTTGAATAACAATCTGTAAAGGTTTAAAAGTACTACCGTCATTAATTTCTAGAAACGATGTCGTCTTAGATTCACGAAAGTTTTTTACCCAACCGCAAACCTGCACAGTCTTTCCAATGTAAAAATCTTTTTTAGATTTCAAAGTCTGAATTGTAATATCTACCATGACAAATATTGTAAACTATAATTTAAGATTTGACAAACCCCAATCTATCCGTTATTATATATACAGTTAGCGTTACCTGCTCTGGTAGCTCAGCGGCAGAGCAATCGGCTGTTAACCGATCGGTCGTAGGTTCGAACCCTACCCAGAGCGCCAACAAAAAAGTGTCGTAGTAGTACGGCACTTTTTTAATGTTTTAATTTTTTAAAGTTTGAAATGGATTTTAAGATTATTAATAATTATTTATCATCATCGTCTTCGTCATCAAAATCGTCATCGTCTTCTTCAACGTCATCATCGTCGTCATCAAAATCATCGCCAAACATATCACCGGCATCATTCAACTCGCCATCATCTAAACCATCGTCATCGCCGATACCTGAAACGTTTAGCAATTCTAAATCGTCATCATCTACTGGAGTTAATTCATCATCGTCCAAAGAATCATCGCTGATGTTTTCTTCATCATCATCTTCTTTACCAGTGTTTTTCTCAACGTAAATTTCCATGATTTCTTCGTCACTTAAATCTGTCTCCGCATAACAGGTTGAACAAACTGTTTCGTCGTCGGTTACATAATTAACCTTACAGATGGGACACAAGCCCAATTCAGCCACCTTTCCAGCATCCAATAAATTATTGGAAATGTTTTTCATTTTTTGTTTGCAACTTGCGCAAATCTTTTCTTTTTTTGTGCAATAGTTCAAATCGCACTTTGGACATTTGATATATACTTCTGCCATAATAGTACATATATATATTCCCTATTAGCAAAATGTCAACAACTATTAAGCAGTATAATGTATAAAAATGTATAATGACATTGCTTGCACATTTCGTGTTTATTAGACAAAATATTTCTTAATACGTCATAAATCGACGTTTAAAATGGGGGAATATATTTTCATGAACGAAATCAATGGATTAACACAAGTCGAAACAGCGATTGCAATGCTTTCGCGCGAAGATTTACAAAGGGTGCTTCTGACAATGGTGCAATCACCAGAATTGCAATCATCAACTGTCATTAACGAATTTTTTAAAAGCACAAGAGAGGAAGAATTGCCATCTTTAGACCGACAAATTTCCAAAATCTTTGTCTCAATTGGCATACCACCACACATCAAAGGCTACCAATACTTACGTACGGCCATTAAGCTCTGTGTTAAGGAAACAGGCATAATATCTTCAATTACCAAACGACTCTACCCTGACGTAGCGAAAGAATATGACACTACGCCCAGCAAAGTAGAACGTGCCATTCGTCACGCAATTGAAGTTTGTTGGAATCGAGGCAAAATTGATAGCATTAATAATATTTTTGGCAGTCAAGTTTTCACTAAAAACGATCGCCCAACGAACGGCGAATTTATTGCCTTACTGGCAGACAAATTACTCCTAGATGATTGTCACGAATAATTTATGCATTAAGATATATTATCTTAAATCAAATTCGCTTTGTAATGGCAAACGTTTTGCCACGGCAGCAATTAAACCTTTAAATAAAGGATGTGGACGTTGTGGACGTGAAATAAATTCTGGGTGGAAAAGGCAAGCAACAAAGAAAGGATGATTTGGCACTTCCACAATTTCCACTAAGTTTGCCTGTGGATTAACACCACTAATCACTAAACCGGCTGCTTCTAACTGCGCACGGTAATCGTTATTTATTTCATAATAATGGCGATGACGTTCTTGAACCGTGTTTTTGCCATACAACTGAGCCGCCAATGTTCCGGCTTTAATTTGGCAATCGTATAAACCTAAACGAGAGGTACCACCCTTCGTGTGAATATCTTTTTGTTCCGGAATTTTATGAACAACTGCATTTTTAATTTTTTCTGCGAATTCAGTGCTGTTTGCATTTTTTATGCCACAAGCATGACGGGCAAATTCAATCACAGCGGCTTGCATACCCAAACCGATACCTAAGCAAGGAATCTCGTTTAAGCGTGCATATTCTGCCGCAGCAACCTTACCTTCTACCCCACGATTACCATAACCACCAGGGATAATCACGCCATGTACACTTCTCAACCATGCTTCAGCGCCGTCACGTTCGATATTTTCGGCTTGTACTAATTTAACGTTAACACGAACGTCATTTACGATACCAGCGTGCTTTAACGCTTCAGTAACACTAATATAAGCATCAGCAACTTCGGTATATTTACCAACAATCGCTACTGTTGCTTCAGGCAAACTGTCATCACATAGTTTATCAACCATTTGACCCCAAGCGGTTAAATCACATTTATTTAATTTCAAATTTAATTTTTTCAACACAATGGTATAAAAATTTTGTTTCTCAAACATCAATGGGACTTCGTAAATGGTACGACAATCACGGTTATGGATTACATCTTCTTGATTATCTAAGCCACAGAACATGGCAATCTTATCACGGTGTTCTTGACCAAGTTCTACATCGGCTGTTGTACGACATACCAAAACATCAGCGAAAACACCCATGCGTTGTAAATCTTTAACACTGTTTTGGGTTGGCTTAGTTTTAATTTCGCCACTGGAGGCAATGTATGGAATTAACGTTACGTGAACTGAGACACTATTGTTAGCACCTAATTCATGGCGGAACTGACGAATCGCTTCAATAAATACAGCTTGTTCCATATCGCCAACAGTACCACCAATTTCAATAATGACAATGTCTTGACCTTCGCCAATAGCACGCATAAAATCTTTAATTTCGTTGGTAACGTGAGGCACAATTTGAACAGTCAAACCACCATATTCGCCATTACGTTCTTTAGACAAAATGCTTGAATAGATTTGTCCTGAAGTGATATCAGATTTATAGCAACAGTTGATATCCAAGAAACGTTCATAGTGACCAATATCCAAATCGGTTTCGGCACCGTCATCTGTGACAAAAACTTCGCCGTGTTCATAAGGACTCATGCGACCTGGGTCGATATTTAAGTATGGATCGATTTTTTGTACTGAGACTTTATAGCCCCTTAACCTTAATAATTTTCCTAAACTTGCTGCGGTAATTCCCTTTCCTAAACCGGAAACAACACCGCCCGTTACAAAGATATATTTTGCCATAACGGGATTTAGTATAACGCTGATTTTGTCGAAATGTCAAAGTCTTTTTAAATTTCCAACTTTAATATGCATAAATATGAAGAAGAAATTGAACCGCCGCATTGTGGCAATTATTCTGGCAACAGTTCTTACAGTTGCGATTATTTTAACGGCTTGGGGTGTGACACGGCTAATTACCCGCAAAAAACCACTGGAAAGTTTACAAGCTGTGGCACAAAATTACGGGACTATCAAACTGGATTGCAATTATAGCGAAACCAGCCACAGTTTAGCCGTAAATCAAACGACTGAATACATTAACCGCAGCACCCAAACCTTATACAGCGTTAAGTTCCATCTTTACGCCAACGCCTTTCAAAAGGGTGCCGAATATCCTGCTGTTGCGCCCAGCGACATTGAACAAGCGTACCCCAACGGTTTTGATGCGGGTTATGCAAAAGTCACTACCCCGCATATTACACTCGGTGGCGATGATAACACTGTAATTACGGTACCTTTAAAAGAAGGTTTAAAAGCCGGTGATAAAATTGAGATTGATTTAGAGGGCAAAATTTCAAAATACTCAACCGATATGAAACAAAAGTATATCGTGGTTGAAATGATTTATGATAAACAGCAAGACGTTATTGTTTATTCAAATGGCGTTTCAAGAGTTGTGTCATATTATGCATCTCTTTTTGTTGTTCAGCCTGATAATGAGTTTGCTGATGTTGTTG
>JAFUJE010000139.1 GCA_017473795.1 Clostridia bacterium | reverse complement strand
GCTAAATCTTGATAGTGATACAATACAAGCGTTTCCGTTGGCTAAATTGGTTAATATCGTTGAAATTTCGGCAGAGTTTTGTGGTGCAATTACTAACAAATTTTGATTTGCGCTTACATGACCCAACAAAGCATTATCAAAATTTCCTGATAAATTGTTGTGCGTGTTAAAAATCTGTGGCTGTGGTGCTTGTTGTTCAACCACTGGTTGTGGCATAACTGGTGCTTGTGCGATTGGTGCCGGTTGTGCAATTTGAATTAACGACGGAGTATTACCTCCGGTCAATCCATTATCACTTAAGAGTACCGAAGCTGCTTCCATACGTTTGTCTGCAATTGGTTGTGAAGCAGGCATAGCGGTTTGCTCCGTTGTTGGCATTAATGGATTTACTTCCTCAATTTGTGTTTCTTCTATTGCTTGGGTTTCGTCGATTTCTTGTTCGGAAGTCGTCGGAACTTTTTTCTTTTCAATAGTAAAACCGTTCTTCAATAAGTTAAATAATCCCATACATTATTATTACGCAGATTTTAATTGTTTGCAATTAGAAATATTGTTATACTTTCACCATGAGTAAAATCAGTGTTTTAGGTTGTGGTCGTTGGGCGTCGTTTCATGCTTGGTGCCAAATCGAGAAATTACACAATGATGTAATGATGTGGGGACGTGAAAATGGTGGGAATTTTTCTGAATTAATGAAAAATAAAAAAAATGGCTACATCGATATGCCAAAAGAATTGTGTTACAGTACAGATTTAGGCGAAGCGTTAAATTTTGCGGAAATAATTATCGTTGCGATTAGTGCTCAAGGAATGCAAGATTTTTCGCAGAAGATTGCTAAGCATAATCCGCAAAATAAAACCTTTGTTTTGTGTATGAAGGGGATTGACCAAAATACTGGTGAACGCTTAAGTGAAATATTGCGCAAAAACATTGATAAAACGAATCATATTTGCGTTTGGGTTGGACCGGGGCATGTCCAAGAATTAACAATTGGACAGCCTAACGTAATGATTATGTCGGGTGATAATCCTGCAATTGTTACAAAATTAATTGATATGTTTCAAAGTCCCTTAATTGCTTTTTTAAGTAGTGATGATTTGATTGGAGTTGAAGTAGGCGCAGCCGCAAAGAATGTGATGGGCATTGCAGCGGGTTTTTTAGATGGCTTGGGTAAGTCTTCTTTGAAGGGAGCATTGATGGCACGTGGTTGTTATGAAGTTTCCATGTTGATTGAAAAAATGGGAGGCAACAAAATGACAGCCTTTGGTATGAGTCATTTGGGCGATTTCGAAGCAACACTCTTTAGTAAGAACAGTCACAATCGTCGCTATGGTGAAGAATTTATTCAAGATTGTTTATCTGATAACATTGGTACTGCCGAGGGTGTTGGTACAGCCAAAGCTATGTTTCATTTAGCAGAAAAATATGGTGTTCATATGCCGATAACAAGTACAATATATCGTATTTTGAATTTAGGTGCAGATAAAAAAGACGTTATTAATGATTTATTTAAAATTACAAATCATAAGGAGTTTGATTATGAATAATGAACACTTTTCCTTTGAAGTCACATCAAAATCATCTGAGTGCTTTGCTCGTACGGGAATTTTTAAAACTCCGCATGGTGTAATTGAAACACCGATTTTTATGCCGGTCGGAACTCGTGCTTCTGTGAAGGGCTTGGCTCCTGAAGAAGTCGCCGACGCTGGAGCACAAATTATTCTTGCTAATACTTATCATTGCTTTTTGCGCCCAGGTGCCGATATTGTGGCTCAAGCCGGTGGCTTGCATCAGTTTATGAATTGGCATGGTCCGATTTTGACTGATAGTGGTGGTTTCCAAGTCTTTTCTTTGGAAAATTTACGTAAGTTGGATGACGATGGTGTTTCTTTTAAAAGCCATATTGATGGTAAAGTTTTTAAATTTACGCCAGAAAGTAATATGGACGTCCAGCATAAACTTGGTGCGGATATCATAATGCAGTTGGATATTTGTTCTCCGTATGGCGCAAGTCGTGATGATGTTATTGCAGCCGATGCTCGCACTGTAGAATGGTTGAAAAGATGTTACAACGCTCACCAAAACGACAAACAGGCTTTATTCCCGATTATTCAGGGTAATTTTTATAAGGATTTGCGGTTGAAGAGTTTAGAAAATGCTAAGCCTTATATTAAACACGGAATAGCCGTGGGGGGATTGGCCATCGGGGAACCATTCACTGTTTTAAAAGAACAATTAGAAAACTTGGCGCCACATTTACCGACTGATGTTCCGCATTATTTAATGGGGGCTGGTACGCCAGATTACCTTTTTGAAGGAATCGAAAACGGTATAGATATGTTTGATTGTGTCTATCAAACCCGTATGGCTCGTCACGGCATGGCAATTACTGATGACGGCAATATTAATGTTCGCAATCAAAAATATCAGACTGATTTTACTCCCATTCAAAAAGATTGCCAGTGTTATGCTTGCCGTAATTATACCAAAGCTTATATTCGTCATCTAATCTCAGTTGGTGAAATGTTTGGGGCTCGATTATTATCTGTCCACAATATTCATTGGACATTAAATCTGGTTAAAAATATTCGTACGGCTATTCGTGAAGATCGTTTCTTGGCTTATAAAAAATCATTTTATCAACGTTTTTATCATGATGACGTGCATTGTTAGTCTTACGACAAAAAATTTGGTTGTTTTATCTTGGTGAGTTAGTTATAATTTGAATTATGGATAATATAGTTTCATTAATTTTATTAAGCGTTGTTTTGGTAGCAATGTTTGCTTTTATGTTGGTACAAGGTCGTAAACAAAAAAAAGCACAAGATGATTATATGGCGATGTTAGATTCTTTGCGTCCAGGCGTAAAAGTTAAAATGGCTTCAGGATTATTAGGTCGTATTAAAGACATTCACGAAGTTGCTCCGGGGTTTAAAACTATCACTTTAAACATTGGTGAAGATAAAAATGTTGTTGAAATGACTTTTGTTATCGAAGCAGTACAAGGCATTGTTAACGAAGAAGCAATTAATCGTTTGAATATGGAAAAGGCAACCGCTGAAGCGAAAGCCGAAGCATTTGTTGAAAATAAAGCCGAAGACAATAATGATACGGTTACACCTGTGGAAGAAGTGCCAGCCGAAGTTAAAGTAGATGGCGAAGTGGTTGAAACCGTTAATGCTTCACCCAAGAAATCAACAAGAAAACGCAAGTAAATGCTCCAATTAAAGGATAAGCAAAGTTGACAATTTGGTTAAAACCGAGAAAGGAACATAAAAAAGCCAATGTACAAATAACGATCATGCTAAGTAGTGGTCGGTTTTTTAGTTTTGGTACAAATTTCTGAGTACGTTGTACAATCGCAAACAGTGCAGTGTATTGGCTGGTTAATATGGCTAATAAAATAATTACTATGGTTAATCCATTAGGTGCGGCGGCTAATAATGGAATAGGTGCTGTCTCTGTATCTGCATTTTTAATAGTGGTCAAGATTAAACCGACTAAAATAGTAATGAATACCGCTGTTAGTACGCCCGCCCACAGTAGGGTGCTTTTTTTATGTTTTTGCGCAGCGGCTTTGATCAATTCTGGAAACATAAAGCAATTTAAACCGGCATATAAAAATCCCCAAAAAATACCTTTTGGTAAATGATTCCATGACAAATTTACCGTGCTTTGACCGGTAAAAAAATGCGGTAAGGCCGTGGAGATGATTAAAACAATAATTGTCAAGACAATAAAAACGTTGATTCTAGAAAGCTTACTGAACCCAAATAGCACAATTCCCGCACTGGCAATTAGTGAAATTACAGTGATGCCAACGTTAGTAATTGAATTAACTCCAGCAGTCATTGCTGTAAACAGAATAAAATAAATAAAAATAGAAGCTATTTCCGTAATAGTTATCATTTTGTTTGTTTTTGTTTGGGGAGTGTTTTGGTTTTGTTCTTGATGGTGGTTTTGCCAAATTTCTAAAACTATAATACCAAACATGGTCAAGCCAATAATGCAAGCAATTAACCAAATAGGTAAATGTACATCGCCAAAGAAAGTTACAATTTCGGCACCAGTGGCAAAACCGGCTCCGATTACTGAACCTAAAAAAAGTAGGGTAATTTCAAAAATCTTCATTGCAATCCTCATTGCTTGCAAAAAGTTTGACAACGGTTATATTGTTTTGACTTTTTCTGTCGTGCTTTTGTTCTAAATGGTTATACATTAATCCCATCATGATTGGTGGTAAATAAGTTCCTTCCTTAATAAGTTTGCGATATGTTTCCGAACTTTTTTCGTAATTACCTAAGGCGGTGTAGCATTTTGCGATAAATATTCCAATTGCACTTTGCTGTGCTTTTGTGCTGGCATATTTTTGTGCCATTGTGGATTCGTTAAGTGCGGCGGTCAAATTTTTTTTGCTGTATTCGTGTTATTCACGGGCAACGT
>JAFUJE010000138.1 GCA_017473795.1 Clostridia bacterium | reverse complement strand
CTCAACAACCTAACAGATACAAATTATCCAAAAGATTTAATTAAAAAGGAATTACAGAATTATTTAAACAAAATAAATAGTAATAGTTTAAAACTCGCAAAAGCCTATAAAGATTTTGGGAATCACAAAATAAAGCAAACTGGTTTAACATTTGAAGAAATATTGCAATCGCCAAAGTATAATTCTCATGTATTTGAAGCACCTTTTTTCATACAAGAAAGACTTGAAGTATTAACTGACATTAGTTCAGGAATTAACAGTACCAATAGAATTAACTATTACAAAAAAAATAAAAGCGAAAACTCATATAAATTTTTAGACGATAATAGAAATTTATTAGATGAAATCGATAATTTTTTAAATGACTTTAAAATTTTTTTACAATTCTATATAGTATTTAGTTGCAAAAGTTATGGCAATATGGATAATAATTCAATAAGTTTTTATGTTAAATATAATTTAGATGAAATAAAATATTTAGCATTCAATGACAAAAAAGACAAAGATACATATGATTATTTATTAAGTTTAATTAATTTTAATGTAGAAATTTTACCAGACGGGTTATTAGGTTCAAAATCAATGAGTCGTTCTTTGTTCTATCAATATGCATCCCGACAACTTATAAATATCAGTATTACTCATTTAACAAACATAGGTTATGATTTAAGTGATTTAACTACCCCACAAAAGCATAATTCAATTACAACGACAAAATAATTTAGAACATAAGAAAAGCGTGACAATTTAGCCACGCTCTTTTTTTTTGGTGTTTCCGCCGTGGCTCGAACACGGGACCCTCGCCTTAGAAGGGCGATGCTCTATCCAACTGAGCTACGGAAACGCTGATATATAATACCACAACCAAAAAATTTGTAAAGTGACAGAAACTAATTTCCAGCCATAAAATAAATAATGAAAAACATCAGTGGATTTGAATTTAGCTCTGTTATAAAAAGCGGAAAAGTTGTTGTTATCTTTTATGGTACCGGCTGTTTAAATTGCAAAATCATGCAATCAACTTTTAACGAAATAGAATCAACTTTTCCGAATGTTAATTTTTATAAGATAAATGCTGACCGCTATTTTAATTTAATGCAAATGTATCGGATTAATTCATTACCAACCATGTTACTTTTTAGGCACGGCAAAATGCTACCACCCATAGTCGGAGTTAAAACTTTATCAACATTAAAAACTTTAATCAATAACTCACTCAACTACGCCTAATAGTACTGGTTGAATTTGTTTTCCTTGCAGTGCCGCCTCAACAGTCGCTACAACTTGCCCAAAATCACATACACAAGAATTTGGTTTTGCAATTGGTTGATCTTGTCTAAATGGGACTAAATAATAATTACGTCGATTTAACAATTCGCCTATATTTCGTGCATTAGCACCCAAAGCATCATTTGTTGATAATCCAACGACACAAGGCTTATTGTTTCTTAATAAAGCTTTTACAGCCATTAAAACGCAAGTATCTGTAATGCCATAGGTTAACTTTGCCAAAGTATTCCCCGTCGCAGGAAAGACAATGCTACCCTTTAATTTTGCCATGCTCGATAAGCGTTCCGCCCCTGCAATTGTTGTAACAATTTCATGTCCGGTCAAACGACGTATTTCATCTTGAAATGTAATGTTATCAATAAATCTATTAGGTACATTTGCATTTGGTGAAAGCACTGGATAAATCTCATAATGTTGAACTAAGGCATTTAATATCGGTATTAGTTTTACAAAACTACACGCGCTACCAGTAATACATAACGCTAATGCCGGTTTAGCGTGTTTTTCCAAATAACGCTGAATGCAAGAAAATACAACACCTGCCGCTTCATGCGGATAAAATTTGCCCGGCAACCCTGGTAAAATATGGTAATCATAATCTTTTTGATTAACACCTGTCCAATCGAAACCAAATGGAGCCGAAGCCAAATCGTAAATTTTCTGTTTCAAACGACTTTGTCGCCAAGTTGCTACTTCAATCATGTTGCATGGAATCGTATTAACAATAATTGGATATTCATGAACAGGCGCTGATTTGAAATATGCTGCCTTACTATACTTGTTAATTATTTCTGGCATTTTATGCCAATTATAATTCAAGACACCAACTTCCCAATCCGAGAAAACATTTTCTAACTCTGCAGTTAATTTTCCATAGCCACAGAACAAAATTTTTTTAAATTTTCCGTGATATTCCTGATCAACAATTTGCCGGAACGCTTTTGCAGTTAACTCATTAGTGCCTGTAACAAAAACTGGATCATCATTCAAACTAACATAGGTCACTCCTTCTGGGACACTAGGAATGTTTCGTTGGTAACCAAAAACTAAACTTCCTTTAACCACAGAATTCCAAAAAGTTTCATCAAGCGTTATTCTTGGCTCTAGGTAATAAATTCCCTTTTCGGTTGACTCTTTATCAAAACTTAGTGTTTCATAATTTTGTGCTTCAAACATTTCTTTTAAAACTGTTACTCGATTATCCGTACTGCTTTGGTTGAAACGAAAAACATATTTCATATTTATGAATATGATATAAATGTGGAAATAGTCAAATTTGGTGGTTTTTCAATGGCGAACGCTACAACAATTAAACAATGTCGTGAGATTATAATTAACAATCATAAACAACATGCGATTGTTGTATCAGCACCAGGTAAATATGGGATATATCAAACTAAGGTAACTGACGACTTAATTCAATGTACGCAAGGTTGTTCAAAACTTGATTCAATCATCACACGATTCGAACATATTGCACATGAATTATTGTCTCAAGATCAGTATTTAGAATTTATTAGAATACTTGATCAAACTAAAATTGATATCACACAAAACATAAAAGATTATAACTTCGTTGTTTCTCGTGGTGAATATTTATCCGCCAAATTATTTGCCTTGTATTTAGGTTATAATTTCATTGACGCACAAGATATACTCATGATTAAACCTGATGCAACGATTGATTTAGAGGCTACTCAGAAACAAATTAAACTCAATAAATTAAGACAAAAAATTCCGTTCGTAATTGGTGGTTTTTACGGACAATACAAAGGCAAGACTGCACTGTTCACTCGTGGCGGCAGTGATTATACAGGCGCTATCTTGGCTGCTCTGATGCACGCCAGCCTTTACAAAAACTATTCAGACACAGATGGTATTCAAACGGCAAACCCACATCTCGTCTACGGAACGCAAACAATTCCCTGCCTTGATTTTGAATCTTTAGATATTCTCACACATAATGGCGCTGGGATTATTCATGAAAACGTAGCCAAATTACTTGGCACTTATCGAGTTCCGCTTCGAGTTGATAATACATTCAATCCTGATAAATTTTTTACCGAAGTCCACAGTCCACGTTGTCGGCGATGTCAGCATAATTTTTTTTGTGTCACAAATAAAGGTAACGATATTATCATTGTCAAACGAAAACACAATAATCCAATTAGCGTCCAAACAATAAACAGCACGCCACAAACACTGATTGAAGATATGCAAAAACTACATTTAGAATTGTTAAAACAGTTATAACACGTACTTATGTAAATCAATCTTTTTAATTAATTGTTTCATGTTCTTTTCAACAAAAGCTTGGTCAACAACGATAACTTCTTTTTCTTGTGATTTTTTAGTTCCAGCATTAAATAAAACATCTTCCAACAAATGTTCCATAATTGAATGTAAACGACGAGCACCTAAATTTTCATTAGTTTCATTTTCATTAGCCGCTAATTCAGCCAACAACATTAATGCATCTTTTTCAAATTTTAATTCT
>JAFUJE010000137.1 GCA_017473795.1 Clostridia bacterium | reverse complement strand
TAAGGAATTTGTCTCATTTTATTCTCCATTATGTAACCTCAAAATTTCAGTCAAAAATTCTTTCTGCTGCAAACGATTAACAATTGCATCGACAAAACCATGTTTCAAATTAAACTCGGCTTTTTGGAATTCTTTAGGCAATGTTTTTTTGGTCGTTTGTTCAATTACTCGGGCGCCGGCGAAACCAATGGTGGCTCCGGGCTCAGCCAAGGTAATGTCTGCTTGCATTGCAAAACTTGCCGTCACACCACCCGTTGTCGGATCAGTCAAAACTGCTACGTACAATAAACCAGCATCACTGTGTTGTTTTACTGCACAACTGGTTTTTGCCATTTGCATTAAGGAAAGTAATCCTTCTTGCATTCTCGCTCCACCCGAAACTGTAAAGCCAATTACTGGTAAACGGTGCTTTTGTGCGTACTCAAAAATTGAAGTAATTTTTTCCCCTACAATAGTCCCCATACTTCCCATCATGAAATTTGAATCCATCACAAACAAACAACACTTCTGCTGATTAATTTCTGCTGTCCCGCAAATCACAGCCTCTTCTTCGTTTGTGTTGTTTTGCGCTTTGGCAAGTTTCTCATCGTAACCCGGAAAACCCAAAGGATTAACCGATTTCAAACCCGCAAAAAGTTCATGGAAAGAATCTGTGTCCACCAACATATGAATGCGCTCTCGTGCACCTAAGCGGAAATGGTGTCCACATGCACAAACCAACTGATTACCCCAAAGTTTACTTAAAGGAATATCTTTATGACAATTAGGGCAATTTTTTTCCGGCTCACTGGTCTCTTGTATCGGTGCCGCAGCCCGACCACCGACTTCTAATTCAATACTAGGTTTTAAAAAATCTAATTTTTTCATTTCTCACCTACTTACTCATAAAAGTTAAGTCATATTCCCCTGTCAGGAATTTATCATCACTGATAATTCTTAACTGTTCTTCAATATTTGTGGAAATTCCACTGACAACTAATTCACAGAGCGCCGCCTTCATTTTACGAATAGCTTCTTCCCGGGTGTAAGCATAAACAATCAATTTCCCGAGTAAAGAATCATAATACGGCGACACTTTTGTGCCCGGCACTAAACTGGTATCAAAGCGGACAAATGGCCCACCCGGTACGTGCAAAAATTCTAACTTCTCGCAATTCTGAGCATTAATACGACATTCAATTGCGGCACCATTCATTCTGATTTTTTCTTGCTTAAAGTTAATGGGAATCCCCGCCGCAATTCTAATTTGCCATTTAACAATATCAATTCCGGTCAACATTTCGGTTACGCAATGTTCAACTTGCAAGCGAACATTCATTTCCATAAACCAAAAGTTACCATGCTTGTCTAACAAGAATTCCAATGTCCCCGCTCCAACGTACCCAATTTTTTTAATCGCCGCAATGGCTTGATTAATTAATTTCTCCCGTTGTTCAGCATTAACTACTGGCGATGGAGTTTCTTCAATCAATTTTTGGTTACGCCTTTGCATGGAGCAATCACGTTCCCCCAAACAAACCACATTACCAACTTCGTCCGCAATAATTTGCAACTCAATGTGTTTTGCCGGATAAATATACTTTTCTAAATAAACCGTACCATCACCAAAGGAACTTAACGCTTCACTGGTGGCTTGTAAATATGCCGGCTCTAATTCTTCTCGGTCTCTAATCAAACGGATACCACGACCACCGCCACCCGCAGCCGCTTTCAGCATCACCGGATAACCAATTTGTTCAGCATTTTTGATAGCATCTTCAACCGAAGTCACCGACTTAGTTCCCGGGATAACATTTAAGCCGGCATTCGCCATAATTTCTTTCAAAGTCGCTTTGTTGCTTAAGTGGTCCATACTATCGGGATCGGGTCCGATAAAAACAATTCCGTTTTTACGACAGGCTCTGGCGAAGTGCGAATTTTCCGACAAGAAACCATAACCCGGGTGAATGGCTTGAGCACCACTCAACATCGCCGTAGAAATAATCCGGTCTTCCCGTAAATAACTTTCCGTGGCCTCACTCGACCCAATACAATAACTTTCATCAGCCAACGAAACGTGCAAAGCATTTTTATCGGCTTCCGAATAAACTGCCACAGTTGCGATTCCCATTTCTTTACAAGCCCGAATAATGCGCACTGCAATTTCCCCACGATTGGCAACTAAAATTTTTGAAAACATTTTAATCCCCCATCACAGCAAAAGAAAACTCGGCACTAACACAAAGACGGTCTTCCACCATTACTTTTCCCGTAGCAAAATAAAATGGGTGCTTTTCTCTTGTAATTTTACATTCTGTTTTTATCGTATCACCTGGCTTTACCGGCGCACGAAATCGTACTTTGTCCAATCCCACATACATTGGAGTTTTCCCTTGGCTCATCTGGTCTTTTAATAAAACACAAGCCGACTGTGCCATTATTTCGCACAAGATAACTCCCGGCACAATCGGATTCCCCGGAAAATGCCCTTGTAAGAAGAACTCGTCGCCACGAACGTGATATTTTCCGTAAGCCACGTCATCAATCTTTTCGGCTTCATCTAATAACAACATTTTATCCCGATGAGGCAATATTTTCATGATTTCCGTTTGATTCATTTTATCTCCTAATTCGGAACAATTCCGAACCGTACTCAACAACCTGACCATTGGTGACACAAACCTTTTCAATTACACCGTCTACATCGGCCGGAATTTCGTTCATTAATTTCATCGACTCGATAATACATAAAGTTTTACCTTTTTCAACTTTATCACCAGGCTTAACAAAAGCTTCAGCATTCTCGGCAGGTGCCACATAAAATACACCAACCATCGGTGACTTAACACTAATATAATCACCTTTTTCTTCCGTCTGTCCAGCAGGAACTGCCTGAACAGTATTACCAGAGACAACAATCTGTTCCTTTGCTACTACCGGAATATTACGTTCTAGACGAACAACTTTGTTGTCTTCGGTAATTTCTAAACCACTTAAATCCAATTCTTTCATGAGTTCCGCATATTTGCGAATATTTAATTCTTTCATTTTAAACCCTCCTAAATGCTAAGCAAGCATTGTGACCGCCAAAACCTAATGAATTTGACAAAGCCAGACTGATGTTTTGTTTAATTGCTTGATTCGGTACACAATGCAAATCACATACCTCATCTTGTTCTTTTAAATTTATTGTCGGCGGAATGATACCTTCTTCCAAAGTTTTTAAACACACCATGGCTTCAACCGCACCAGCGGCGCCCAACATATGCCCCGTCATGGATTTTGTTGAACTGACATAGGCTTGACGAACCTGACTTTCGCCCATTGCCAATTTAATAGCATGTGTTTCAATTTTGTCATTCATTGGCGTACCTGTACCATGAGCATTAATATAAACCACATCATCAGTGGAGTAATTTGCTTCTTTCATCGCATCAACCATGGCTTTTGCCCCACCCCTTGCTTCTGGATGCGGAGCCGTAATGTGATGAGCGTCGCAAGTTGTACCATAACCACAAACTTCACCGTAGATTTTGGCACCTCTGGCTTTGGCATGTTCATATTCTTCTAAGACCAATGCCACCGCACCTTCACCCATAACAAAACCAGCCCGACGTTTATCAAATGGCAATGATGCTTCGTCTGGATTTTCCGCAGTAGATAAAGCACAAATATTGACAAAACCAGCCACCGCTGAAGCACAGATTGGTGCCTCAGTTCCGCCCGTAATAATCGCATCTGCATATCCATGACGAATGGCACGCATAGCTTCCCCAATCGCATGACTGCCCGATGCACAAGCCGTAACGGCTGGCATTACTGAGTTACGACAATCAAACTTAATGGCAATCATACCGGCCGCCATATTAGCAATCATCATTGGTACAAAAAATGGCGATACCCGACTGGGTCCCTTTTCTAATAATTTGGTATGTTCAACTTCAAAAGTTTTTACCCCACCAATTCCGGAACCAAAATAAACACCGAATTTATCCGGGTCAACCTTTCCCATAATCCCGCTTTCTTCCACGGCTTGGGTGGCGGCCGCAAAGGCAAATTGTGCATTGCGATCTGCACGTAAACTTTCAACTTTGGTCATGTATTGTAAAGGATCAAAGCCCTTTACTTCGCCCGCCAACTTTGCTTTAAAATTGGTTGTGTCAAATTGCGTAATCGGAGCAATTCCATTTTTACCAGAAATTAATCCTTGCCAACATTCTTCAACACTATTTCCTAATGGGGTAATTGCCCCCCATACCTGTCACAACAACTCTGCGATTCATCAATCCTTTCCTCCTTAAATAGCCATTCCGCCATCAACCCTGATGACTTCACCTGTGATATATTTCGCCTCAATCAAATAAGCAACCGCATCAGCCACATCTTCAACTGCACCAACCTTTCCTAACGGGATTGCTTTTAATAATTCATCATTGATTAAATTTTCTGTCATTTGTGTACGAATAAAACCAGGCGCAACAGCATTGCAACGAATATTACGTGAAGCCAATTCCCTGGCAACCGATTTTGTTAATCCAATTACGCCGGCTTTAGATGCGGAATAGTTAGCCTGTCCAGCATTACCTATCATTCCCGAAATTGAACTGATATTAATGATACAACCTTCTTTTTCCCGTAAAAACAAACCAACCGTATGACGAATCATATTAAAAGTTCCTTTCAAGTTTGTTTCGATAACTTTATCAAAGTTTTCTTCACTCATCATCGCCACTAAGCCATCACGAGTCACACCTGCGTTATTAACCAAGATGTGTACGGCACCAAAATCAATTTTAATTTTCGTGATTGTACTTTTTACTTGGTTAAAATTGGCAACATCACAATGATAAGCTAAAGCTTTTACGCCATACTTTGTTTCACAATTTTTAACTACTTGTTCCGCCGCTTCTTTGTTGCCAGCATAAATTACCGCAACATTGGCACCCATAGATGCTAACTTATCAGCAATTGCTTCACCGATTCCACGGGAAGCCCCTGTCACAATTGCCGTCTTTCCTTTAACCATTTTTCACCTCACTAAAAATTTGTTCAAGATTAGCCACCGAATATACTTTGACCGCTTGCGAAATTTTGCCAATCATATTAGACAAAGTTTTTCCCGGTCCGATTTCGATAAAAGTATCCACACCATCGGCAACCATATTACGAATAATTTCTTCCCAAAGCACGGGGTTAGCAATTTGTTTCGCTAATAATTCTTTTGCATTTTCCCCGTATGGTTTAGCCGTATAGTTCGCATATAATTCAGTGTGTGGCAGATTAAAATGTACTTCCTTTAATACATCGCCAAAATTTTGTGCCGCTACTTGCATATACGGTGAATGAAAAGCCCCTTTAACCTTCAAAGGAATTGCACGCCCGCCGGCAATTTTTACATCTTCGGCAAAAGCTTGAATTTGTTCGGCATGACCACACACGCTGATGTTTCCCGGACAATTAAAATTAACTGGATAAACTTGTGTGTATTTTGCCGCCAAATTTTTTACCGTCGCAGCGTCTAATTTCACTACCGCCACCATTGCCGTTTCGCATTTTTCGGCTTCGGCTTGCATAATGGCACCACGTTGACAAACTAAGTTAAATCCATCAGTTAAACTCACATAACCGGCATAAGTCAAGGCAACAACCTCACCCAACGAAAATCCCGCCACAACGTCCGGCACAATCCCCTTTTCTTTTAAAACACTGGCAGCCGCCATTTCCATTGCAAACAAACAAGGTTGCGTATTTTGGGTTTGCTTTAATTCCTCGTCCGTACCATAAAAGCATTGCGTACTGGTATTGGGTCGGATTACATCTAGTTCACTAAATACCATTTTGGCAGAAGCATATTGCTCATATAGTTCTCGTCCCATGCCAACATATTGGTCACCCTGTCCGGCAAAAACGAAGGCTATTTTACCCATGCCATTCCTCTTTTCAGCACCGCCTCACAGCCCTGCATTACATCTAAAATGATGTCTTTAGCTGGTTCTGTCTTTTTTACCATACCGGCAATCTGTCCCGCTAAGAAACAACCATTTACCATGTCGCCGTTTTGTACCGCTTGACGATAAGCACCACGTGCCAAATGTTCTAATTCTTCATCACTGGCACCACCGTATTCTTTCTTACTATAATTGCGAGCAAATTCTGTCCGTAAACTACGTACTGGATGTCCTGTCCTTTTTCCCGTCACCATCGTGCAAAGGTCACCTGCCTTCAACAACATCTCACGGTAAGTCGGGTGAATGGTACATTCTTCGGCAGATAAAAATCTGGTTCCCATTTGAACGCCACAAGCACCTAACATTAACGCCGCCGCCATACCTCTGCCGTCAGCAATACCACCTGCTGCAATTACTGGCAAATCTGTTGCATCACAAACTTGCGGAAGCAAAACCATTGTGGTTAACTCACCAACGTGTCCGCCGCTTTCACCACCTTCCGCAATCAAAGCTGTCGCACCTAAGCGAGTCATCAACTTAGCCATAGCTACCGACGGCACAACCGGAATCACTTTAATGTTCGCATCTTTCCAAGACTGCATGAATTGTGACGGATTCCCAGCACCTGTTGTAACAACCTCAACCCGTTCCTCTACCACAACTTTAGCAACTTCTTGGATGTGTGGACTCAACAACATAATATTGACACCAATCGGTTTTTTCGTGATACTGCGAGCGATTTTAATTTGTTCACGGACAAATTCCCCGTTCGCATTCCCAGCCGCAATAATTCCTAAACCACCGGCTTCACTAACGCTGGCTGCCAATTTTCCATCAGCAATCCACGCCATTCCACCTTGAAAGATAGGAAACTCAATTCCTATGATTTCACATATTTTTGATTTATGCATTTTTACCTCTTTCTAATTTTAGGACCTAGCACAACCATCAACTGATAAAATTTCACCAGTTACATAACTCGCCAAGTCACTGGCTAGATAAACAAACGCATTCGCTACATCAACCGGTTCACCAATTCTGCCCAACGGAATCGTCTTTTTTACACCTTCCCGCATTTGTTCCGGAAGATTTGCCACCATATCGGTATTGGTAACACCTGGCGCCACCGCATTAACACGGATATTATAAGGAGCCAATTCTCTGGCTAATGATTTTGTTAAACCATTAACGGCAAATTTTGAGGTTGGATAAGCCACACCTGCCGGTTGACCATAAAGAGAAACCATCGAAGAAGTGTTAATAATAACACCACTCCCTTGTTCTCGCATAATCGGACAAACCGCCTTACAACCATAGAAAACAGCGTTCACGTTCAAAGCCATTACTTTGTCGAAGTCTTCAACTTTATAATCGAAAATACTTTCATGCGCCGATAATCCAGCGTTATTAACAAGAATATCAATTCGACCATATTTTGCTTTAATCTGATTAATCACCGCTTCGACTTGTTGATAATCAGTAAGTTGCGGACAAGCACCTTCTACTTGGTAATTTTGATTAATACTTTTTAACATATTTGATATGTCTTTTATTTGTTGCTTTACTGAATTAGGATCGTTTGGATTTTTTCTTGATACTAATTCTTTTTGTCCATCTAGTCTTGTGCAATCTAGAAATATTATAGTTTCATTGTTTATTTCTAGATATATTCTATCTAGAGATACAATGGGGATATAATCCTAGAAATGGTGAAATACTTGTGTAGATACTTTCTAGCATTTCTTTTTCTGTTATTGTAGTTGTTTTAGTAAATATTTTATTTACTGTAGTAGTAAAGTCTTTTCTTAGACTTTCTATAAAATTTTCATTAGG
>JAFUJE010000136.1 GCA_017473795.1 Clostridia bacterium | reverse complement strand
GAACTGGCTTTAAACCTAAAGTCGATTTATTATCGTGTTGCTCGCCAACGAAAAATTACTCGTTTGTGTATTGAACGTAATTTAACAACATTGTTTGAACGTTGGGAAGAAAAGAAAAAGTTTAAAGAAATATTTGATGAAAGACCAACTAATGCAACAGGATTAAATATCCTAGCTCGTAAACTGCGTTACCTAAATTGCAGCGTTTATGATACACTATTAATGCCATAAAATCTTGTAAATATGTTTTACTTGACAAAAAAGCTAAAAAAGACATAGAATAACAAGACCATATCATGGTAAAAGGAGGAACTTTATGATGACTAGATACGTAACTGTGGTAGGTGAAAAAAAATTAAAGGACGAATTAGCTGATTTGTTATCAAAGCGTAGCGATATTGCTCGCCAAATTAAAGAGGCACGTGAGTTCGGTGACTTAAAGGAAAATGCTGAATATGCGGCAGCACGTGAAGCACAAAATAATTTAGAAATCCGTGTAAAAGAAGTTGAAGCACTTTTACAAAACTTAACAATTTTTTCATATAAAACTGCGGACACAAGTGCCGTTAATTTAGGTACTTCGGTTTTAGTAGAAAATATGAATACCAAAAAACAAGAAAAGTATGTAATTACCGGCTTTATGGAATTTGATATCGAGAAAAATTATATCTCTAATGAAAGTCCCAAAGGTAAAGCTTTGTTGGGTAAGAAAGTTGGTGAAGTTGCTATTATCAAAACACCAGTTAGTCAAATATCATTAAAGATTTTAAAAATTGAACGTGCGGAGTAATTGTGTTTGACTCACATTTTCATTTGACTGACGCACGCTTGATTACGCATCCTGCTGTTTTACAAGGGGAGTTTGCGGGAGTTGAAATAGGGGCAGACTTTGAATGTCTGCCAAGTATATTTGAATTTGCCGATAAACATGAACAGGTTTATTGTACAGCTGGTGTTCATCCCGCTTACGCAAATGACTATTCTCCTAATGATTTTGAAAACTTTGTTGCTGAACACTTAAATTTTAAAAAGTTTGTGGCTATTGGTGAGTGTGGACTGGATTATCATCGTTCGGATTTGCCTTCACGAGAACAACAAATAACAGTTTTTAATCATCAAATCCATTTAGCAGATCGATATCAAAAACCGTTAGTTGTTCATTCTCGTGATGCATGGGAAGATACTGCCGAAGTTTTAATTGCCAATAAAAATAAATTGAAAAATGGTGTTCTTATTCATTGTATGAGTTATACAGCCGAACAAGCTCAGTATTTAATAAATCAATTATCTGGTATTGATGTTTATTTTGCTTTCGGTGGACACATTACTTATCCTAGCAAAGCATTTTTACATGACACAATTCGTGTTATCCCTTTAAATCGCATTTTGTTGGAAACAGATGCACCATATTTAGCACCCGTGCCTAAACGTGGGGAAGTTAATGTTCCCGATTATATTCGGTATTCAGCACAAACAATGGCAAATGTTTTAAATAAGACAGTTGACGAAATAGAAACTTTAACAACTAATAATGCTTATCGTTTTTACAAAATAAAAGCAGCCGAATAACCGACTGCTTTTTTGTTTTTCTTTGGTAAAAAGTATTTCTTAGGTATGAGTTTATCGTTTGCAAAATAAACTATCTTATACTAGCACAGATATGCTATACTATTCAAGTGGAATTTGAGTACAAAAAATCTTTGGGGCAAAACTTTATTTATGATTTAGAATTTTTGCGTGCTCTGGTGAAAAAACTAAACGTATTGCCAACAGATACAGTTGTGGAGGTGGGGGCTGGAATGGGTACCTTAACCCAAGTCTTAGCCGAAACCGGATGCCAAATTTACTGCATCGAAGTTGACCGTCGCCTGCAACCTCATTTGGAGGAACACTTACGTCCTTATCCTAATGTTCATTTAATTTTTACCGATGCTTTAAAGTACGATTTTAAACAGTTGCCAAATTTTCGATTAATTGCTAATGTCCCTTATTATATTACTACACCTTTGATTATG
>JAFUJE010000135.1 GCA_017473795.1 Clostridia bacterium | reverse complement strand
GCACACCACAAGCCTGCTGGTGTCATTAATGCCCCGTCCATGCAAATACATAAATACTTGGCAAAATTCCACATACGTTCTAACAATTCCGGAGTTAATTCATTGTTTCCTGTTTTATCAATTAATTCTTTTAAATCTGCTTCTGTTTTAACAGAATTTAATTCTAAGTCGGTTTCTTCGAAAGCACGTTTAAAAGGTGCTGCATTGCGTGTTGCTAACTTATTATAACTATCTTTAATTAAAGATAATTCCATTTTGATTTTATTGAATTCTGTAGTTGCATCACTATTAACAAAAGGCTTAGCCAAAATTGTTAATTCATTAATATCTTTTAAGGTTACAACATTGTTAGCAATTTGCACGTTACCACCAGCAACAATCAAACGTACTACCAAACCATAGTCACGTCCGTTTTCACTGCGTGAACTAAAATAAAGATAACCATTTTCGTATTTTATATTATTAAATTTATTTCCTTCGTCACAAGGTTGTAATTGAACAGCCACACGAATTTTACCATTAGATTTTGTTGCGTGATAAGCTACAACATCTGTGGTTTTAGCAATTGAAACACGACGCAAAGTTTCTTCTTTTTCGTCAGCACAGAAACTAACAGCTAATTCGCCGTTTCGCATATCAGTCAAACGTTCATAATTAGTAATAACACCGGTATTATAAAAATCTAATTTGATTTTTACCATTGGCTTAGGTTGTGCTGGTGCTAAATGACAATTTTTCTTAATAAAAGCTTTTTCCAAGGCTTTTTCAACTTCCATAATTTTGCCATCAGCAAATTTTTTACGTAAAGTTATAAAATCATCACTAACATCTTGTAAAACACCATTTTTACCATGATGAACCAAAGCACTGTGGTTAATTAAAATTTGCTCATTTGAAATTGCACCAAGAATGGCAACACCAACACGCCCATTTCCCAGAACGCTACCATCTAAGAAGGCATTTTCCATAAAAATGGCTGGGGTTTTGTTTAATAAAATTGAACTATCGTATTTACTCATTATGAGATATATTTTACCATAATTACGATTAAAATTCAACCACTAAATGGCGATTTTTAGCAAGTATTTTACTGTCATAATACGTAATAAACTGTTGCTTCTTTTGGTGATTTGCTATAGCTTCTTGTACTAAATTATCAATTACAACACCATATGGAACACGTGCTTTTAACCACAAATGATAAGCCATAAACCCTGGCACAGTATTTATTTCATTTAAAATAACTTCCTCCCCACGTACCATAAAATCAACTCGCACAACACCACTTGCATTGAATAATTCATAAGCACGTTCGGCTAAAAACTTAATTTGTTTTTCAATTTTATTTAAAAATTCATCGTCAGGATTTTGCCCACCCTTCTTAATAAAACCACTATCAGCATTAAAATATTTTTCTTCAAAAGAAAAGAATTTTTCACCACCAACAATTTCTAAAGCCGATGTAATAATTTTATTTTGTTCTCTCATCACTGCCACATTTACTTCCCGCATATCTGCAATATACTCTTCCACAATTACACGCTCACCTAAACTGAATGCGGTATCAACGGCAGTTCTTAATTCATCCTTTGTACGTGCTATTGATATCCCAATTGAACTTCCTTGTAAATCAGGCTTAACTACTAACGGTAAAGGCAATTCAACAAGCGAAAGATCCGCACTACTATTTAAGATTTGAAAACGTGGCTGTAAAAAACCAGCCGCAGTTAAAACTTGACGAGTTGCAATTTTGCTTTGTTGCAGCCACCCCGAAACTGAACTACAACTAGTTATTGGTATATTATAAAAACGCAACACTGCCGCTAGCGTTCCATCTTCCCCTACACCACCATGACAACAATTAACAACACAAGCCAGTTTCTGCCATTGCTTAAATTTTTTCGCTTTAGCAGCTTTTCCTGATATATAATCATCAATTTTTCGACTGCCATGCACGATTCGATTATCACGAGTTAAATAAATTAAAGTAACTTGATAAGCCTCTGTTACATGTTTTGCTAAATGTAATCCAGTTAAAATTGATACATCGTGTTCTGTACTGTTTCCACCATAAATAATTCCAATCCGTAACATAACTTAAATATATGCTAAACGACATTTTTTTGCGTTACAACTGCGATACCTTTTGTCTAATTTAAAATTTTATGCTAACATAGTTATTATGAATAAAAATATGAATCAAAGCGAAAAATTTGAAACAATATCTGGAAACGAAGCAACTGCCCGTTCCGCTTATTTATTAACCGAAGCTGCCCCTATTTACCCAATTACTCCCAGTTCTGATATGGCTGAATATTGTGACCAATGGTCTGCCAAAGGCCAAACCAATATTTTTAATAAAGTACCAGAAGTAATTGAGATGCAAAGCGAAGCCGGTGCTGCCGGTACATTACATGGTTTATTACTTGGTGGCACTTTAGGCGCGACGTTTACCTCCAGTCAAGGTTTGTTATTAATGATTCCAAATCTTTACAAAATGGTTGGCGAATTATTGCCAGCAGTAGTACACGTTTCTGCACGTAGCATCGCAATGCATGCTCTTTCCATTTTTGGCGACCATAGCGATGTTTACGCATGCCGTAGTACAGGTATTGCTATGTTAGCCTCCAATTCCGTTCAAGAAAATGCTGACCTATCATTAATTGCCCATCTAGCTGCAATTGAAGCTAGTTACCCATTTATGCATTTTTTTGACGGTTTCCGCACAAGTCATGAATTTAACAAAATTCAAATTCCCAGCGCCAAAATTGCCGAAAAACTTTTAAATCAAGAAGCATTAGCAAAATTCCGTTCACGTGCGATGAACCCAGAAAACCCTAAAATGTATGGTTCTGCCGAAAATTCAGATATCTTTTTCCAGCATCGTGAAGCCGCTAATCCATACATCAACGCAATACCTTGTGTAGTTGAAAAATATATGCAAGAATTTGCTAAATTGACCGGACGAGATTACCACCTTTTTGATTATGTCGGTGATCCAAATGCAGAACACGTAATCATTGCAATGGGTTCAGCTTGTGAAACCATTGCGGAAACTTTGCCAAAACTAAACGGTAAATTTGGCTTAATCAAAGTTAGACTTTATCGTCCCTTCTCTGTCGAGCATTTCTTATCAGCATTACCTAAAACAGTTAAAACAATTACTGTACTTGATCGCACAAAAGAAAACGGAGCAATTGGTGATCCATTGTACCTAGACATTGCTGCAACAGTTCGCAATAAAACTGTTTTATCTGGTCGCTATGGTTTATCCAGTAAGGAATTTACACCTGATATGGTAGCTGCAATCTACGCTAACGCTGCTTCATCACAAGCAAAAGACCATTTTACCGTTGGTATTATTGATGATGTCACTCATACATCATTAGCAATTCCCCCTCGCCCAGACCTACATTCACAAGGAGGCTGCCGCTTCTACGGTCTTGGTAGTGATGGAACGGTTGGTGCCAATAAAAACAGTTGCGCCATCATAGGTGATAATACTGGCTTATACAGCCAAGCCTACTTTGTGTATGATAGCAAAAAAAGTGGTGGAACAACGATTTCTCATTTACGATTTGACAAACAACCAATTCATGCACCCTATCTCGTAACGCACCCTCATTTTGTTGCTTGTCATAATCAGACATTCCTCACAAAATTTGATATGCTATCTGGTATCACCGAAGGTGGAACTTTCCTTTTAAACACAACTTATCCAGCCACAGAAATGGATCGTATCTTGCCAAACGCCGTAAAACGCACTTTACGTGAGCGTAACATTAATTTTTACATAATTAATGCTTACCAAATTGCAAAAGAATTAGGATTAGGCGTACGGATCAATACTATCATGCAATCGGCATTTTTTAAATTAGTCGACTTAATTGATTATGAAGAAATTAAATCTTTATTAAAAAATGCTATTCAAAAAAGTTATGGTAAAAAAGGTGCCAATGTTGTTTCTATGAATCACAACGCTGTTGAAAGCGCCGATAAAGCTTTACAAAAAATTGATATCACTACATTAACAGTTTCGTCAGAACAAGATAAAACTAAACCTTCAACAATGATTGAAACAATCAACAGCCTACAAGGCGATACCCTACCAGTCTCAGCATTCACCCCAGATGGCAGTGCCCCTACCGCAACGACTCAATACGAAAAACGTGACATTGCAACCAGTCTTCCACGTTGGATTCCCGAAAACTGTATTCAATGCAACCGCTGTGCCATGGTTTGTCCACACGCCACAATCCGCCCAGTTTTAACTAACCAAACGACCCCAGACGAATTCAAAACTATTAAAGCCTTAGGGGTCCCCGGTTATGATGGCTATCAATATCGTATTCAAATTTCACCACATGATTGTACCGGTTGTGGTTCATGTGCTAAAGTTTGTCCCGCCAAAAATAAAGCATTAGTTATGGAACCTTTTGACCAAATTAAAGAAGACGAGAATTATCAATTTTCCTTAAACTTACCAGATATTAAAATGGAACCAAAAAATGTTAAATTAGCGCAGTTTAATCGTCCTTTATTTGAATTTTCTGGCGCTTGTGCTGGTTGTGGAGAAACCCCTTACATAAAATTATTAACACAACTTTACGGTGATAAATTAGTAATTGCCAATGCTACAGGCTGTTCTTCGATTTACGGAGGCAGTTCACCATCTTGTCCTTATGCAAAAAACGACGAAGGTCATGGACCTGCTTGGGCAAACAGTCTATTTGAAGATAACGCTGAATTTGGATTAGGTCTGCGTAAAGCCTTAAACATCAAATGTCAAACAGATAAAATTGTCTGGATAATCGGTGGCGACGGTTGGGCGTATGATATCGGCTTTGGCGGTCTTGACCACGTACTAGCATCACAAGAAAATATTAACATCCTAGTCCTAGACACCGAAGTCTATTCTAACACAGGAGGCCAAGCCAGCAAAGCCACACCAAAAGGTGCAGTTGCTAAATTTGCTGCCAGTGGTAAGTTAACTGATAAAAAGAATTTAGGTGCAATGATGATGCAATATCCACATGTGTATGTCGCACAAATTGCTATGGGTGCCAATATGGAGCACACTTTAAAAACTTTAAAAGAAGCAACAAATCACAATGGACCTTCATTAATTATTGCTATGGCTACTTGTATTAACCAAGGCATTGATATGTCAAATGGCATGGGTATTATGGCTGATGCTGTTAAATGTGGCTACACTACTCTTTATCACCGCAACCCAGCAGATGGACAAATGGTTGTTGATTCACCAGAACCAACTGCAGACATTAATGAGTTTAAAAATAACCAAACCCGTTTCCGTAAAAAATCTTAACATTGATTCTTTGACTGAATTAATGAACATCTTTCGTGCGGTGAAATATTAACATTACTGCAAACGCTTTTATATGTGCTAATCGGTCGTAATTCGACTAAAACAGCATCAACACCGATTCGTAAAATATTTTCGTAAGGGACAAATAATTCATGTTTATGGCCCCACAGGTGGAAATTTTTATCACCGGGTACAACTACACCAATCACTTTAGCATTTTCACGTGAAAAAACTATATCGACAATACGTCCCAAGGCTTTCCCGTCGACTACATTTATCACCATCTTGGTACGCAGTTCGCAAAACGAAACCTCTACGCCCATGGTTATATATATGATAGAGATGTTTAATATTGAGAATAATTTTTACGCTAATTGTAAAAAATTAACTTAATGAAAAAAGTCGATATTGTG
>JAFUJE010000134.1 GCA_017473795.1 Clostridia bacterium | reverse complement strand
TGCAGACAGAAAACATGAGCATGAAGCCCGAGAAGTTACAAAAGTTAATGCAAAAACTTCAGTACTTTGAAAAGCAGCGTAATGCCATGTTAAAGAACAAATTAATCGAGCGACATTACTTTGCATCCCTTGCAAAAAATAATGATGATCGACAAAGTCTAAAATAATTATTTTTACCAACGTATTTTAAATTCGTGATGAAGTTTGCTAAAAAACAATTGGCAAATTTTTTATTCTGTGGGCTAAATTTGTGGCGTATAATAGAGATATTGTTTGTCATAGAAGGTGTGTTTATGGTACTATGTTTTAGTTGTATAAGGAGATTTGTGCATGACGACTGAACTTAAAAAATTGCCACAACACATTGGCTTCATTATTGATGGCAATGGTCGTTGGGCGAAAGAACGGGGTTGGCCACGTACCAAGGGACACGAGCATGGTGTTAAAAATTTGGACGTTATTATTAAAGAATGTTTTTATGGCTACGGTATTCCGATTGTTAGTATTTATGCTTTTTCTACCGAAAACTGGAATCGTCCACAAACCGAATTGGACTGTCTATTTAAGTACTTTACAAAATATTTGAAAGTTAATGATTTTGTTAAAAAATATCCACACGTGCGTTTAAATATCATGGGCGATTACACCAAGTTTCCTGCCGAATTAGTAAAAAACGCTAAGGCTGTAATCGAAGCAACTAAAGACGAAACGCAGTTTATTTTGAACTTAGGTATCAATTACAGCGGGCAAGATGAATTGGTGCGTGCAGTAAATTTAATGTTAGGTGAAAAATTGGCGCCGACAGTTGACCGGGCAACTTTGCAAAAATATTTGTATACGGCTGACCAACCATTATTAGATTTGGTAGTACGTACCAGTGGGGAACAGCGTTTAAGTAATTTTATGTTGTGGCAAGTTTCTTATGCTGAATTATATTTCCCGAAAATTTATTGGCCGGCTTTTGGCAAAAAAGATTTGGCTCAAGCATTATTAGAATATCAGAGTCGTGACCGTCGCTTTGGTGCAATTACGGCTCAAGACGCTTAAAAGGAATTCAATATGGGGGAAATTTTAACCGCCATTTTTGGCAATAATTCAATCTTAGCCACTATTTGTGTGGCGTTATTACCTTTGCTGGAATTGAAGGGTGCCATTCCGTTCGGTATCAGTGCGGATTTGTGGGGAAGCGCAGCGTTAAGTACTTGGCAGGCTTTTGGTTGGGCTTTGTTAGGCAGTTCTTTAGTGGTGCCGATTATCGCTTTGTTATTTACCCCAATTTATAACTGGTTAAAAACTAAAAAATTTTTCAAGACAATTCTTGATTTTATCGTCGGTGACGTCGCTCAACGTTCGGACAAAATGAATGCCGAAAACCAAGGTAAAACTTCGGCACGTACTCTATGGTTAAAAATTGTCGCAATCTTTTTGTTCGTGGCATTTCCTGTCCCGGGGACTGGCGTTTGGACCGGAACATGTTTCGCAGTTTTATTAGGTTTGAATTTCTGGGTTATTTGTGCGACCGTAATTGCCGGGAATGCTGTCTGCGGTGTGATAGTTACTTTTGTCTGTGAAATTTTTCCGGGCTTTGAAAATATCTTACTGTTAATTTTTATTGCCGTCATTGTGCTTTACATTGTGTATCGAATAATTGCTCATTGCATAAAAAAACGCCGTGCTGTTACAACTACGCCAGCCGAACCAGCGCATGAAAATCCTACGCCCGAAGCAAAATAAACATATGTGCAAACATAAACGGCAAAGTTGGTTTTTGATTGCAACGACTTTAACAGTCTTTTTTGTTGTGTTTACATTAACGCTAAAACTGGTTGATATGCAAAGTGACAGTAGTCAATTTATTGGCTGGGCAAGTATTAATATCTGGTGGCGTGATTTAATTGGTGTGCATTTTTCTTGGCATATCATTTCTCATTTCATTGCTTTGATTTCTCTATTAGTACTTACTGGAATTTTAATTTGGCAAGTTATCACGGTTTTTCATAGGCGCAAATTAAGCGCACTAACTCGTAACTGGTGGGTTTTTGACATTACTTTGTTGGCTTTAGGTTTGTCCTATCTTTTGTTTCAAATAGTAGCCATTAATTACCGACCAATTCAGGTTGATGGAGCTATTGAAATATCTTATCCGTCTTCCCATAGTTTATTGATTACGACTACGTGGTTGTTAATTATCTTTAGATTGCGTCGTGAAATCCAAAGTCAGACATGGCGTCGTATACTAATAATAGTTGGTTGGACGTTAATGTTGACTGGTGTTATCGCCCGGTTGCTTTGTGGTTATCATTGGTTTACAGATATTGTGGGAGGGGTGCTATTAGGAACAGTTTTTGCCGCTTGGTATCAGGCCTTTGTGGTAGAATAAAGTTGCCAGTCAATCGTGAACCAATTAAAATAGTATCAATGG
>JAFUJE010000133.1 GCA_017473795.1 Clostridia bacterium | reverse complement strand
TATGAAGTTTTATTTCCGGAACTTAAGCCAGTAACGCCATTTGTCAATTGGAAACGGGAATCAGAATCAAGTACAGTTTATATCCCTGTTTTTAAAGACGATTCCAAAGGTAGCGTTGATTCAAAAGCGCATTTTACAGGCAAGATTGGTACTGCAGGAGTATATCTGTCTAGTCAAGAAAAACGTGCATTATTTAAAATTGATTTTTGTGAAGATTTTAAATCAGTCTATTATCAAGCAAAAAATGTAGAAGATAATTTTGCAGATACATATGCGTATATTATTGATGAATTTAATACGCAGTTAGATGAAATGATAAACGTCATTAGTTCGTCTAGTGCAGAGTATTTAGAAAGTGCGGATTGGGATGTCCGATTACAAAATTTGGTTAATGCGGTTAATCAGTTAGAATTGGAAGATTATATTTCCGCCGGTAACAGTGAAGCAAATATCAGTAAATTAAACGAATTGGTAAATAAAGCCGAAGATGTTTTAAATGGTAACTCAGATGAAAGCATTGAAGAGATTTGCATTAATTTACGTAATGCTTTTGAAAATATCGTTGTGAATGTTGGCGAAAGTGGCCCACTGGGTACCGAAATTAAAATTTGTAAAGATTTAAAAAGTGCTGATTATACTAAAGAAAGTTGGCAAAATTTACAGACGTGTTTAGCGGAGGCCGAAAAAATCACCGAACATAATTTAACGATTTCACTTGTCCGCAAGAAACTGCAAGATGCTCGTTTAGCTTTAGAAGAAGTGAATCTTGAAGCAAACTTGGCTACCTTTGGAACGTGGTTATCTATTTGTGATGATTTTGTTGAATCCGATTATGAATATAAAGAATATGACCGTTTAGTAATTGAACTTCTATTAATCGAAGGTAATATGAACGATTTAATTATTTCACGAAACAAAATGGATGCAGCCACAGGTCAAATTAAAAATTTATACAGTCAATTAGTCTTCAAAGATAAACCTGCAGAACATACTAGTATCTTTAATTTGAATACTATGCCGTATTTTATTGCCGCAGTATTGTTGTTTACTGGGGCTGTGGTGGTCGGTTCAATCTCGATGAAGTTAAAACAACAAATGGGCTACGGTAGATAATAACTGTTGACATTGAAGACTTAAACCCTTATAATATTAAATCTGCGTTTGGCAAGCCTGTTGCGTGTTAAAAAAAAGAAACACACGGCTAACAACAGGAAACCCAAATATGATAATAAAAATAAGGAGAAAAAAATGGCAGAACAGAAACAAAAAATTCGTGTGCGTTTGTCAGGGTATGACTACCAAGCTGTTGATGCTGCATGTGGTCGTGTTCGTGAAATCGCAGAACGAAATGGGGCTAAAATTGTTGGGCCCGTGCCGATGCCAACCGTTCGTGAAGTTGTAACGGTTATTCGCAGTCCGCACAAATACAAAGATAGTCGTGAACAATTCGAATCACGTACTCACAAACGTTTGGTAGATATTTACAACCCAAACCAAAAAGTCGTAGAAGCATTAACTCGTTTGGAAATGCCGGCAGGCGTTGACATCCAAGTTAAATTGTGAGGGTAGTGCGCAATGAAAAAGTATATGATCGGTAAAAAAATTGGCATGACTCAGTTGTTTGACGAAACAGGTAAAGTTATTCCTGTAACTGTTGTTGAAACAACCCCAAATTATGTTACACAAATTAAAACCCAAAAAACTGATGGTTATGATGCAATTCAAGTTGGTGCAATTGAACAAAGAAAAAGCTTAACCACTAAACCAAAGGAAGGACACTTTAAAAAAGCCGGTGTTTCTCCGAAAAAAGTTTTACGTGAATTTGTAACCGAAAATCCAGCAGAATATCAATTGGGACAAGAAATCAAATGTGATGTTTTCGCTGAAGGTGATTTGGTTGACGTTACTTCAAACACTCGTGGTCGTGGTACGACTGGTGCTATCCAACGTTGGAATAATGCTCGTGGAAGAATGTCACATGGTGCTGGTCCGGTTCATCGTGCTCAAGGTGCAATGGGCGGACGTACCTTCCCAGGTCGTGTTTGGAAAAACAAACACATGGCAGGTCACTATGGTAACGAACAAGTTACTGTTAAAAACTTGCAAGTTGTAAAAGTCGATGTTGCAAAAAATTGCTTGATGATTAAAGGTAGCATCCCAGGTCCAAGTGGTCGAGTTGTTACTGTTCAACAAGCAAAAAGCGTAATTATAAGGGGTAGCAAATGAAAATAAACGTTATTGATAAGTCAGGTAAAAAAGTTGAAGAATTAGAAGTTAGCAAAGAAGTTTTCGGCGCTGATCGTAACGAAGTTTTGATTCATGAAGTTGCTGTTGCTTTAAATAATAACCAACGTCAAGGTACTAAATCAACATTGTTAATGTCTGAAGTACGTGGACACAAAAAGAAACCTTATCGCCTAAAAGGTACCGGTAATGCTCGTCAAGGTACGACTAAAGGTCCTCAATTTACTGGCGGTGGTGTAGTATTTGCTCCAAAGCCACGTGATTTCTCAACTAAAATTAACCAAAAGAAAAAAGCCGCAGCTTTCGTTTCTGCTATCTCAGCAAAATTGGCTGATGCTGAATTATTGGTCATTAAAGATTTAAAATTGAAAGAAGCAAAAACCAAATTGGTTGCTGACATGATCGAAAAATTAAAATTGGAAAATAAATCGGTTATGTTTGTTAATCCATATGATGTTGAGTTCATTCGTGCTGTAAACAATATTCCAAGTGCTGCTGTTACTACTGGTGAACAATTGTCAGTAATGGATATTGTTAACCACCGTGTTTTAGTTCTTTCAGTTGATGCTGTTAAGACTATTGAAAAACAATATGGAGGTGCAAAATGATTGCTCATGATGTGATTATTCGTCCCTTGGTTAGTGAAAAAAGTGTCTCCTCAATCAAAACTAAGAAATATGGTTTTGTTGTACATCCAGATGCTGATAAATTGCAAATCAAAAATGCTGTCGAAGAAATCTTCGGTGTTAAAGTTGCAAAAGTAGCTACCATTAACTATCAAGGTAAAGTTAAACGTCAAGGTAAACACGAAGGCCGTCAATCCGCATGGAAAAAAGCCTATATTCAATTAACAAAGGAGAGCAAACCAATCGAGTTTTTCGAGAGTTTGCAATAAGGAGTGTGAAGAATGGGTATTAAAAGATTTAAACCAAGAAGTGCAGGTTCACGTTTTAAAACCGTTTCGACTTTTGACGAAATTGACAAGAACGCAAAACCTGAAAAAAGTTTATTGGCTACTAAGAAAAAAACTGGTGGTCGTAACGTATATGGTCGTATTACTACACGCCATATCGGTGGCGGTAACCGTCAACACTATCGTATTATCGACTTCAAACGTGATAAACGTGATATTCCAGCAGTAGTAGATTCTATTCAATATGATCCAAATCGTACTGCAAACATTGCATTATTGCACTATGTTGATGGCGAAAAACGTTATATTATCGCACCATTAGATTTGAAAAAAGGCGACAAGGTTATCG
>JAFUJE010000132.1 GCA_017473795.1 Clostridia bacterium | reverse complement strand
GCCTATCATAACATCACCATTTATAAAATAATACAAGCCACGCCCCTGTTTTTGATCATCTTCAAATTGCCCTTCATAGCGAGCCCCACTTTTGAAAGTGTAAGCCCCAATTCCGTGCTTTTTATTATCTTCAACTTGACCGGAATATGTATCACCATTCGGATAATTAATAGTTTTTTCCATATTTTTCTCCTCCAACTTCGTCAGTATATGGACTGGTTGCACGCTGTGGCAGTGGGTCCACTGCTGTTAATTCAGCCCCAGAACGAGAAACAGTAAAGTAATAAATTGGCTTAGCTTTGCCTTCAACAACTTCAGGTGTGATTGTAACTTTTTTTAGATTTTGTTCATTGGGAATATCAAACATAATTTGCGTCATAAACCGTTCACAAATAGTTCGCAAACCACGTGCCCCAGTATGTAATTTTTCTGCTAACTCGGCAATTTTGTCAAGACTGGCAGGATTAAACTCGATTTCTACATTTTCAACTTCTAACATTTTTTCGTATTGCGAAATTAAGGAATTTTTTGGTTTAACTAGGGCTTCTTTTAAGGCGGCATGATTTAAAGCCTGTAAAACAACAGTAACCGGAAAACGGCCACAGAATTCAGGAATCATACCAAAAGAGGCGAAATCCTCTACTACCAGTAATTTTAAGACTTGGAAATCATCTAATAATAGCGTTTCACGTTCCCCCATACGAGAACGAATAATACCAGGCAAATCGACAAAAGCACCACCACAAATAAACAAAATATTATTGGTATCCATTTTCAGAAGCTGACCTTTGTAAACAACTTCAGCAATGGTACCCTCAACGATTTTTAACATAATTTGCTGGATGGTTTCACCTTTCATACGATTCACGCCAGTTACCAATTTATCAATTTCGTCCAAAAATATTATCCCCATTTCGGCAGCACGCACATCACCATTGGTTTTATCCAATAACTTAACTAACATTTTATTAATTTCTTCACTGATATTATCCGAAGCTACAATTGCCGTCGCATCAGCAGTTACAAAATTTGTGTTCAAGATTTTGGCTAATGAGGTAACCAATAATGTTTTACCCGAACCAGTTGGCCCCATCATCATGATATTACTTTTTTTTATCTCAACATCACCAGAGGCTGCTTGTGCAAATTGTACACGCTTATAGTGGTTATAGACAGCCACAGCCAAGACACGTTTGGCATCGTCTTGCCCAATCACATATTCATCAAGTTTGCTAACAATTTCAGCCGGCGTGTAAAGATTAATCATACTCTTATGATAAACGAAAATCAAATTTCCACCAAATTAAATTTAATCGAGTGATCTCTGCACCTAACGGATTACTTCGTTATTACTTTTTCTTTCTCTATTCAGTTTAAAGTTAATATTATCCAATAATATTAATTTACTTTTTTTCATTTTTCACTCAATTTATTGTTGAGTTAATTTTATAAACTTGAAAGTATTTAAACTAAAAGACCGCTAAATTATAAAATCAAGCGGTACGCTTCTGGTGTTCAATTTAGGTTGCGATTGGCAGGGGGTAAAGGAATTGAACCCTTATGAGCGGTTTTGGAGACCGCCATTCTACCATTAAATTAACCCCCTACGGTCATGAATAGAATAAACAATTTTTTCTTAGTTGTCAAATTGTGAATTCTATTAAACCAATTTCAGCCATAGTTGATTTAAAACTTGTAAACCTGCTTCAGTTGCTATCACATGCGTGGAAGTAGTTCTTATCAAACCAAGTTTGGTTAAGAATTTAATTTCTTGTTCCTTACCAGTCAAGAGGGATAAAGCCACCCCTGTATGTAACCGTAACCCTAACATGATTTGCTCTGCACGTATATCTTCTGCTGTGCGTTTTTGCACCGCTTCACGGCGATAATTTAAAATATCATTGCTGTTACAGAAACGTTCATTATTTAATAACGAATGTGCTCCAGCACCAAAGCCGATATATTCTCCACCTGTCCAATAAACTAAATTGTGTCGGGATTGATAACCCGGTTTAGCGTAATTGCTAACTTCATAGCGTTCAAATTCTGGTGGTAAATTTACCGGCTCGTCAGTATCTAAAACACAATGATCATCTTTAGTCAAAGAATAAATCGAGATATGTTTAATCATCTTTAAAACTTGTGCTGGTGGAGTCACAAACGCATGATGTGGAATGTCTTTAATCAAATCGATTGAAACGTTCTCAAAATACTCATGAGCCAAACAAATCGCATCTAGCGCTTGTTTAACGTCATGTAATCGCCCTAGATTGCGTAAAGTATCCGAATCAAAGGATTGCACCCCAATACTCAGGCGGTTAACTCCTAACCGCTGATAAGCCTGACACTTGTCGTGTGTCAATGAATTTGGATTGGCTTCCAAAGTAACTTCTCCGGTGCACTGAGGCAAACACTGAAACAATAATTCCAACTGCTGTGGAGTCAATAAACTTGGCGTGCCACCACCAATATAAATTGTTTTAACTTCATAGTCACTAAAATCAAAAGCTTGAATTTCAGCACAAAGATATTTCAAATAGGCATCAATTTTTTGTGTTTGTGTACAGGAAACAAAATCGCAATAGCCACACCGTTTCTCACAAAATGGGATATGCACATAAACCGAAAGTGGCTTCATTAGATTTTTAAAATCTCCACAAACGCTTCACTCGGTACCTCAACACTACCCAGCATACGCATCTTCTTTTTACCTGCTTTTTGTTTTTCTAACAGTTTCATTTTGCGTGTAATATCACCGCCATAACATTTTGCCAAAACATCTTTACGCAATGCTTTAACGGTTTCACGAGCAATAATCTTACCACCAATTGCTGCCTGAATTGGAATCTCAAACATTTGTCTGGGGATAATATCTTTTAAACGCTCAGCCAAAGCCTTACCTTTTGAATAAGCGACAGATTCATGAACAATCAAGGACAACGCATCACAAACTTTACCATTTAATAAAATATCCATCTTAACCAATTTAGAACGTTGGTAACCGGCAGATTCATAATCCAAACTAGCATAGCCGTGACTGCAACTTTTCATACGATCAAAGAAGTCG
>JAFUJE010000131.1 GCA_017473795.1 Clostridia bacterium | reverse complement strand
TAGATACACTTTGCTTGGATAAAACGGGTACTATTACAGATGGGACAATGAAAGTTGTTGATGTAATTGCAATTAAAAATGAAGGTAAAAAAATCGACTTTAAACAGGTTATGTCATCAATGCTTTATGCTTTAGATGATAACAACCAGACTTCTTTAGCAATGAAAGATTACTTTGGTCAAGAATGTATTTACAAATCAAGAAAAATTATTCCATTTTCTTCTTCACGTAAAATGTCGGCAGTAACGTTTGGTTCTGGTTTAGGAACATTTGTTATGGGGGCACCAGAATATATTTTCAGTGATCTTGGTAAAAAGTTAAATACAGTCATTACTCGTTTTGCCAGTCAGGGCTATCGTGTTTTAGGTATTGGTCGTTGTGCTGGTGATATAAAAGATGAAACGTTGCCTGGTCCCGTTTTGCCAGTCGCTTTAATTACCTTGCAAGATAATATTCGCCGTGAAGCACCGCAAACAATTAAATGGTTTGCCGATAATGGTGTAGATATTCGTATCATTTCCGGTGATAATCCAATTACCGTTAGTGAGGTTGCCCGTCGTGCTGGTGTTGTGGGCTCTGAAAAGTATATATCATTGCGTGGATTATCAAATAATGAAGTCCGTACTGCGGCAAAGGAATATACGATCTTCGGACGTGTAACACCAGAACAAAAACTGTTATTGATTAAAGAATTTAAAAATAATGGTCGCATGGTTGCTATGACCGGCGATGGTGTTAATGATATCTTGGCCTTGCGTGAAGCCGATTGTTCAATTGCAATGGCTTCAGGAAGTGAAGCGGCACGCAATGTTTCGCAACTTGTTTTACTTGATAGTAATTTTTCAAGCATGCCTAAAGTTGTTTTGGAAGGGCGTCGTGTAGTCAATAACGTGCAAAAATCTTCATCTCTATTTTTATTTAAAACTTTATTAACTATTCTGTTGACCATTGTTTGTATCTTTTTGAATGGTGGTACGTATTTCTTTGATACAACCAATTTATTAATTTTGGAATGTTTTGTGATTGGTCTTCCAGCGTTTATGTTGGCACTTGAGCGGAATAGTCAAAAAATCAATGGGCGTTTCTTGTATAATATTATAAAGACAGCCTTGTCAGCAGCTTCTGTAGCAGTCTTATTTGTAATCGCTTTATTAATTTTCCGTTCATTTAATATGTTTGACCTTAATGGTGAAATTTTCAGAACTATAACAATTTATGCAGTATTAACAACTGGTTTTGCTATGTTATTCCGTATGGTTCGTCCGTTTAATAACTTTAGAGGAATTATGTTAGTTGTTATGTTCTTACTTTCATTGTTCATGGTCTCGTATTTCCCAGGACTTTTCAATATGCAACCACTCGTTAATGAAGTTCATTATTTATTAGTTATTTTAATGGCTTTTATGGCGTATGCATTAATTTCTTTGTTTGATGGTTTGTTATCAAAAATTAAATTAACCATTGATTTAAAATTTTAAAATCTAAAAATATATTTTACAACTTTATGAAAAGTCGTTAAAATAAAAAGGGAGTTTATTATGAGTTACGAATTAGAAACAGCAGTGGAGTTAAAAACAGCTAAACAGTTAGATGATGTTTTTGGTAATCCGCCAGTCGTTAATATTAAAGTTGTTGGTGTCGGAGGTGGCGGTTGTAATAGCATTAACCGTATGTTGGAGACTGGTGTAAATTTACCGGGTGTTGAATTTATTGCTATTAACACGGATAAAAACGCATTGTCTGTTAATTTGGCTACGCAAAAATTATGTATTGGTCAAAAAATAACAAAAGGCTTTGGTGCGGGTACTCGACCTGATATTGGTCAAAAAGCCGCCGAAGAAAGTGCAGATGAAATTCGTGCGGCTATTGATGGCGCCGATATGTTATTTGTTACTGCTGGTATGGGTGGTGGTACTGGTACAGGTGCGGCCCCAATCGTTGCTCAAATTGCTAAAGAGATGGGTATTTTGACTGTTGCAGTTGTCACTAAACCCTTTAAATTTGAAGGTAATCACCGTATGTTAAATGCGGAAATCGGTTTGGAAAACTTAGCAAAATGTGTTGATGCTTATGTTGTTGTTCCAAATCAAAAATTAGTTGAACATTCCTCGGTTAAAACCAGTTTTATTGATGCCTTCAAAATGGCAGATGAGGCTTTGCGTCAGGCTGTTATTGGTTTGTCGGAAGTTATTGTTCATCCTACATACGTTAACGTCGACTATGCAGATATTAAAGTCGTTTTAGAAAATGCCGGCTTAGCCCACATGGGTGTTGGTCGTGCGCAAGGTCAAAATCGTGTCTTAGATGCAATTAAACAAGCTGTGGCCAGTCCGTTAATTGAAACAAGCATCAGTGGTGCAACACGCTTAATTATGTGTATTAAAGGTGACGAAAGTTTGCCTTTGTCCGAAGTTTCTAATTATGTAACTATGGCAAGCAATTTGGTGCACGAAAATTGCAATATTAAATGGAGTGTTGATATCAATCCTAAATATGGTGATTCTGTTGAGGTTTTAATTATTGCTTCTGAATTTGCGCCAAATCAAGCACAAACTCGTGAACAGATTAATCAACTTAAACCCGAAGACGTAGAGCAGCCTAAACCGGTTGAACCAGCAAAACCATCAACTGGTCGCCCGTTTTGGGATATTTTCAAAAATTTTAAAAGCAAAAAGTAATCGTTGACTTTTAAAGCATTTTTTTGCTATAATACGACATTATAGCGGTGTTTTGATTGAAATATTTTTACACGGCTTTAATCTAAAAGGAGAATGTCACAGAAAATGACAAAAAATGAAATTACAGAAATCGTAAAAAAATTTGGTAAAAAGGAAGGGGATACCGGCAGCCCAGCAGTGCAAATTGCATTGTTGTCAAAACATATTGCTGACTTAACCGAACACTTAAAGGTTCATAAACAAGACAAACACAGCCGTCGTGGTTTAACCTTATTGTTAGGTAAACGCAAACGTTTGTTGGACTACTTGGAAAAAACCGACCTTAACGCTTTCCGTGAATTAAAAAAAGAACTAGGTTTACGTTAAGCACTCAATAAAAAATCTTTTTAAGACCTTCAATTTTT
>JAFUJE010000130.1 GCA_017473795.1 Clostridia bacterium | reverse complement strand
CAACACCGTATTTTTCTTTAATTTCCAACAATTCTTTTTTAATCAAAGCCAACAATTTTGGTTGACTAGCGATAATTGATTTCAATTCGATAATCAAAGCACGTAATTCTTCCAATTCGGCTTTTAATTTTTCAACCTCCAAACTGGTTAAACGTTGTAAACGCATTTCCAAAATCGCATTGGCTTGACGGTCGGTTAAGATGAAACGTTTCATCAATTTAGCCGCAGCATCAACTTTATCTTTGGACGCTTTAATAATCGCCACGACTTCATCGATGTTGGCTAAGGCTTTAACCAAACCTTCCAAAATGTGCGCACGTTCTTCGGCTTTTTCCAAATCGAATTTAGTACGACGCAAAACAACTTCTTTTTGGTGTTCCAAGTAGTAGTACAACATTTCTTTCAAGTTCAAGACTTTAGGTTCATTACCAACCAAAGCCAAGAAATTGATACCCATGGAAATTTGTAATTGGCTGAGTTTAAATAAGTTCGTCAAAACCACTTGGGCTTGAGCGTCTTTTTTCAAGTTAATTACAATGCGCATACCATGACGGTCAGATTCTTCGTCAACGCTGGTAATACCTTCAATTCGTTTGTCACGTACCAACAAAGCAATGCTTTCTACTAATTTAGCTTTGTTAACTTGGTACGGAATTTCGGTTACGATAATACGGTTACGGCCGTTGTGTTCTTCAATTTCGGTGGTTGCACGTAACACAATGCTGCCGTGACCGGTCTTGTAAGCGTGACGTAACGCTGCACGTCCCATAATAATACCACCGGTTGGATAATCCGGAGCCGGAATAATCCGCAATAATTGGTCAATTTCGATGTCAGGATTTTCAATTAAAGCCACAACACCGTCAATAACTTCGCTTAAGTTGTGTGGTGGAATGTTGGTTGCCATACCAACCGCAATACCGTCACTACCATTAACCAACAAATTCGGGAAACGAGAAGGTAAAACAATGGGTTCTTGCTCGGTTTCGTCGAAGTTAGGACGGAAGTCGACCGTATTCTTGTCGATATCACGCAACATTTCACTAGCCACAGCGGACAAACGGGCTTCAGTATAACGCATCGCAGCCGGTGGGTCGGCGTCCACAGAACCGAAGTTACCGTGTCCGTCAATCAAAGGCATATTAATGGTAAATGGCTGTGCTAAACGCACCAACGCATCGTAAACCGAACTGTCACCATGCGGGTGATATTTACCCAAACACTCACCGACGATACGAGCACATTTTTTGAATGGTTTATCGTGGGTTAAGCCTAATTCACTCATCGAGTACAAAATACGACGGTGAACAGGTTTTAAACCGTCACGTACGTCCGGAATCGCACGACTCATGTTAACCATCATGGCATAAGACATAAACGACTTATGAATTTCGTCTTCGATTTTAACTTTGACGTATTTCGTATTATCAACAATTTCCTGTAATTCTTCGCTATAATCTTTCTTTCTCATGATTACTCCTTAAATATCCAAATCCTGTGTGAAGTTAGCCGCATTACGTTCAATGTATTCACGACGTAATTCGGGTTTTTCACCCATCAATGTTGAGAAGATTTCGTCTGCCGCAAAAGCGTCTTCCAAAGTAATTTGAACTAATGTACGGTTAGCCGGATTCATGGTAGTTTCCCATAATTGTTCGGCGTTCATTTCACCCAAACCTTTGTAACGTTGTACGTTAGCTTTACCACGACCACCCTTGCCGGTAATTTGTTCCAACTCGGCATCACTGTAAGCGTATAATTCTTCGCCACCACGGGTAATTTTGTACAACGGTGGTTGTGCCGCATAAACGTAACCGCCTTCAATTAACGGACGCATGAAACGGTACAAGAAAGTTAGCAACAAGATACGAATGTGGCTACCATCCACGTCCGCATCGGACATCGTAATAATTTTGTGATAACGTAAACGGGTAATATCAAAGTCTTCCTGAATACCACAACCAAAAGCCGTAATCATATTTTTAATGGTTTCACTTTACAAGAAACGAGCCAAACGGGCTTTTTCAACGTTCAAAATTTTACCACGCAACGGCAAAATGGCTTGGAAACGACGGTCACGCCCTTGCTTCGCCGTACCGCCCGCACTGTCACCCTCGACGATAAAGATTTCGCAGAATTTCGGGTCACGTTCGGTACAGTCAGCCAATTTACCCGGCAAGGTCGTATTTTCTAAGACGCCTTTACGGTGTACCAAATCTTTGGCACGGCGAGCGGCTTCACGAGCATTACGTGCGGTTTGACATTTCAAAATTAATTCTTTAGCCGCTTTCGGATTTTCTTCCAAGAATTCGCCGAATTTTTCTTGAACGGCTTTTTCCACTTCCCCACGCATATAAGCGTTACCTAATTTAGTTTTCGTTTGACCTTCAAATTGTGGGTTTTCCAATTTAACCGAAATAATCGCAACCACACCTTCCAAAACGTCTTCAATCGACAACTTGTCGTTTTCTTTAATTAAATTGGCTTTGTGACCGTGGTCGTTAATGGCTTTCGCCAAAGCATTACGGAAACCGATTAAATGCACACCACCTTCTTGGGTGTTAATGTTGTTGGCATAAGTGTGAATGTTTTCGCTGTAGCCGTCGTTCCATTGGAAAGCAACGTCCACTTCGTTGTTTTTATTTTTCTTGTGAACATAGATAATATCTGGGATAACCAATTCTTTACCTTTATTCAAACTTTCAACGAACTCTTTGATACCGCCTTTATAGCAGAAAGTGTCTTTATGTTCACGACCCGGACGCAAGTCAGCACATTTGATAACCAAGCCTTTGTTTAAGAACGCCAACTCACGCAGACGAACTTTCATAGTTTCGTAGTTAAATTCAATCGTGTCAAAAATTTCCGCATCAGGATAGAACGTAACTTTGGTACCGTGTTTATCTGTTTTGCCAGTTTCACGTAATGGTGCTTGTGGAACGCCACGGTTGTAGGTTTGGTGGTGAATTTTACCATTTTGATAAACTTCAACTTCCAACCATTCCGACAAAGCATTAACGACGGAAACACCAACCCCGTGCAAACCACCCGAGATAGAATAACCGCCTTTGCCGAATTTACCACCAGCGTGTAGTTTGGTTAAAACCAACTGCACTGCCGAAATCTTTTCGGTCGGGTGAATACCGGTCGGAATACCACGTCCGTTATCCAAAACCGAGATTGAACCATCACGTTCGATGGTTACCGTAATTTCGGTACAATAACCCGCTAAAGCTTCGTCCACACTGTTATCAACAACCTCGGTAATTAAGTGGTGTAAACCGTGGGTATCGGTCGAGCCGATGTACATACCAGGACGTTTACGAACAGGGTCCAAACCTTCCAAAACGGTAATGTCTTTCGCTTCATAATTTGTGCTTGCAGCAGTTTTTTTCTGCCCGATTTTTTCATTACTCATAATACATAATTATAACATATTAGACACCCCAAATGCAACGTATTTGCGACAACTTCTTATATATATAGGCGTGAAAATAAGCATCAAAAAGGGGCTTATCTTGCCCCTGGTTTAATCACTAAATAACGGTTTGGTTCGGTGCCTTCACTTTGCGTAATGATTCCTTCCATATCTTGCAAAGTTAAATGCACAATCACACGTTCTCGAGCCGGCATGGGTTTCAAACGCACCGAGCGCCCCGTAGTTTTTACTTGTTCGGCTTTGCGTTTCGCCAAGTCGATTAAGTACTCTTTACGTTTTGCACGGTAATTGCCAATATCCACAAAAACACGGCGTGATTCATCACTGTGAGTATTAATCGCAATGGATTGGATAATGGTGTTAATGGCAGCCATCGTGTGACCATTTTTACCAATCAAACGAGCCACATCTGCGCCGTCCACTGCTATGATAAATTCTTGGTCATCGTGTGAAGTAGTTACAGTTAAGTTGTCGCCAATTAATTTAAAGAACTCTTCCGCAAAAGCCAAAGATTTGGTGAACTTCGGACAATTCGGGTCAAATTCGGTGACTTTGCGTGGCGCTTTGGCTGGCTTATCAGTTTTGGATTTACCGCCAATTTCAAATTCTTCGACTTTACCTTTTTGCACTTGGACAACAGGTTCGGCAGGGGCTACAGTTTTTTCTTCCGCAACTACGGTTTCAGCCACCGGAGCAACTTCGGCGACTGGTTCGCTTTTTACCGTGATTTTAACTTGCATCTTACGGAACATACCACCTTCGTCGACAATTTCAAAATCGACTTCGTCAATACCGACACCTAATTCGGCACACCCTTTTGTAATCGCTTCGTCTACGGTTTTCGCACTTACGATTGTTTCTTTCATTTTTTTCCTCCTTTGAAATACTTCGCATGCGGGTTAATAATTTTCGCATCGAAATCTTTGGTAATTTCCGGCTTCTTCATGTTTTTCAAAATCAAGTCAATCAAGAACGAAAAACTTACCGAAATAACGGTCGAAACTAAAGACGACGCAATCATATAGATGGCAAACGCCGAAGTTTGCATGGTCGCAAATAATACGTAGATAATCGGCATAATCCAAGACATCATCTTCCCCATTTGTGCGGGGTCAACGACAGGTTTTTCTTCCATGCCTTGTTGTTTAGCGTCACGCAGCGAATAAGTGATAATCGGTTCTTCTTTTTTCACTTCGGTTTTTTTTGGTGCCGCACGTTTTTGCATCAGGCTGTTAACTTTCATGGAAACAAAAATGGTTACCGCCGACAAAATAGCCAAGATAAAGAAACCGTTGGGTTGTTTTGTAACTGCGATATAACTGTAAATCGTGTTGTATTCGGCTTTACCGGCTTCGTCGAGTTGTTCTTCTTTAGCCAATGTATTGTTATAAGCATCAGCCGACATACCGGCACTGGCCATCGGGCTGTCCGGTTGCCAGATGTTTTTAATCCAACCGAACGAAATTTGGGTATCTGCGTATTTTTGGTTTAATAAAGTACCAAGTTCGGTTTTTTGGTCGTCGGTCAAGTTGTTTGCATCTTTATCCGCAACATAAGTACGATAAACGCCTTGCAGTTGTTCGTATTGGTAATGCATATTTTGGTTAGAGATATTACTCAAAGCACCCATGACTTGGAAGAAGACCCCCATGGTTACAATCACGCTCACCAAAGAAATCAAAGCGCCACCCATACCGCCAACGCCGTTTTTTTGGTATAACGCTTGACGAGCACGGGTCAAACCAATCGGGTCATTTTTGTAGATTTTTTCAATATCTGCCAATTCACCAGCCAAGGCTTGTTGTTTAATTTGGGTACGACGGGAAAAAAAGCGGTTGAAAAAATCCAAAGGTGACAACATCAACTTAATAAACAATGTAAAAAAGAAGATGGCGAAACCGTAGGAGACCCAACCCCACCCCATAATTTGTTCGAGTAACCAATAAACAAAACCTTGAATGCCATCACCGGCCGGAAACTGAATATTCATAATTAGTTAGAATTATAACATAAGTCCGGCTTTTTTCAAAGTGTTTTCCAAATCCAATGTAATATATAAGAGATGTTGTTTGGGCAAGTCGGGCTTAGCCACCACAATTAAATTTGTACGGGGATTAACCCGAGATAACAACGGACGCATGGCTTCCCGCATCAAACGAGCGCTACGGTGACGCACCACACTATTACCGACTTTCTTACTGGCACTGAAACCCACTTTCAAATGCGCAGCAGTACAAAAATACACCACCACATAAGTACCATTTTGGCGCTTTCCGTGTTGGTGTAAATAGTTAAATGTTTTACGCTTCTTTAAGCGGTACCGTACCGGTAACATATTATTTGGTGGTTAAACGTTTACGACCACGTGCACGACGACGGCGTAATACATTGCGTCCAGCAGCGGTTTTCATACGTTTACGGAAACCAACTGTACGACGACGTTTAACTTTACTAGGTTGCCAAGTTCTTTTCATAGATTGCATTTTAACACAGCCTACCGCCGTCGTCAACCTTAACTTTTTGGTGTCGAAGTTTGTCTTATATATAGGACAAGCAATGATTTACAAAAACGCCTTTTCGTGTTAGTCTATTGGTATCATGGACGTGAATGAAATTTGGAAACAAGCCCTACCGATTATTGAAAACAATGTCAGCAGTATTTCTTTTGACCTTTATATTCAACCGTTAATGCCTGAAGCTTTTGAAGACGGGACTTTTATTTTGACTGCGATGTCAACTCGTGACGCAAACTACGCCCGCAACGAACGACACTTCCCGCACATTGACTACGCAATTAAAGCCGTGGCTCCGTTAGTGGAAAAAGTGGAAATCATTGATGCGGTTGAAAAAGAACGTCGTGATGCACGCAACAACCCTACCCCCGAAGTACCAACACCAGAACCAATTATCTACAATAATAACATTAACCCACAACAGACTTTTGCTAATTTTATCGTGGGTAAATCTAACCAAGAAGTCGCCGCCATGGCGGAATTTGTAGCCAAACATCCCGGCAAAAAAATTAATCCGTTATTTATTTACGGCCGTTCGGGTTTGGGTAAGACCCACTTATTAAATGCGATTGCTAATCATATATTAGAAGAAAATCCTGCCAGTCGTTTGGTTTTAACCACGATTGAAAAATTTACGGACGATTACGTTAATGTTATCAAACAGAAAGGTGACTTTGGTGCGTTCCGAGAAAAATACCGTAACGTTGATGTTTTATTAATTGATGACGTGCAAGAATTAGCCAGCAAGCAAGCCACACAGGAAGAATTTTTCCACACGTTTAACGACTTATTTGAACACCAACGCCAAATTGTGTTAACCAGTGACCGCCACCCGAACGAAATTGCAACTTTGTCCGAACGTTTACAATCCCGCTTAAAAAGTGGTATTTTCCAAGATATCCGCAACCCCGACATTGAAATGCGTACTGCTATTTTGCAAAAGAAGGCGGCTTTGGAAGATAAATACTTATCCAATGAAGTGGCGTCCTACATTGCGGAATATTCTAACAAAATTAACGAAAATATTCGTGACATGGAAGGTCACTTAATCAAGATTATTGTCTACGCCGAATTAAACGGTCACACGATTCCGACAATCGAAGACTGTGCTTTGGCTTTGGCGGATAATTCGGGTGATGAAGAAAACGCCCGGGTTGGTGATACCGCTGCCCGTGTGATTGCGACTGTCGCCGCTTACTTCAGTGTGACCCCGGACGAAATTACCGGTAAACGTCGTACCGAAAAACTAGCCGATGCCCGCATGGTCACCGCTTACCTCTTAACCGAACGTTTGAAAGATGTACCTTTAACCGAGATTGGCGAAATTTTAGGCGGACGCACACACGCTTCGGTGATTTATTCCCGTGATAAAATTGCCAATTTAATGGATACCGACCACAAACTAAAAACGGCAGTTGAAGATATCTTAAAACAGTTAGATAAATAAAAAGCGGGTCATGTTAGTCTTGTCGAATAATGTCGAAAAATGTAAAACGATTTCGGTTGGATACGTTTTGGCTTTAGACTATAATAAAGACATGAACAAAACTCAAGAAGTACATGACAGTACACAACCAACCTTTGTGGTCGATTTCTTACAATCTATGATGAAAAACGAAATTACTAACAAAGTCGAACGTCACGGGGATACGTTATTAATTAACTTGTCCGACCAAACTGTGGCTGCGGTGACCGCTCCCAAAGTGGCACGGGACACTTTACCGCAGGTACAGACAGAAGCCAAAGTGCAGAACATCGATACTTTGCGTTATGTCGTACAACATGACTACTGTTACGGCGAAGAAAACCGCACCGAACTCAACCGTTTAGAGTTACGTAACATGGACGAATGCCGTACTTACGTGGAAGACGCTGTCGGCAGTCAATTAAATGCATACTTTACCAATTACTTAATTGAATTCATGAACGGCGAGAAATTTATGTTGGCTGTTGAATTAAAGCAATAGACACTCCCCCGAAATTCCGTTATAATTGAAGTATGAAATTTATTTGCGATGGTGAAGATTTAAAAAGTGCTGTGGCAATTGTGGCGCACGGTACCAACAGTAAAACTGTTAACCAAATTTTAGAAGGTATTAAAATTGTAGCGGAAGGAAATACGGTTACTTTCTTTGCAACCGACTTAGAATTGTATATCCGAAAAACAATTCACGCTGACGTTAAACAAGAAGGTAGTGCTTTGTTACCGGGTAAATTGTTCTGCGAATACATTAGCAAGATTGGTAAAGGTCAAATTACTTTTACCAGCAGTGATACTTCGGCAGTAATTGAACACGGTGAAGGCAATGATGGTAACTTCTCTTGTATGCCAGTCAACGAATATCCTGATTTAATTAACTTAGAAGCCAACCATTATTCTTTTTAAAGAGTGCGGACTTACGTGAGATTATCAACAAAACGACACCGTTTACCGCACAAGACAATGCTCGTCCGGTTTTGCGTGGGGCTTTATTTGATGTTGATGCCAATAATAACACGATTACGGCTGTGGCTTTAGACGGTTACCGTTTAGCCCGTATCATTAAACCTTTGGTACGTCCGACCGGTTCGGCAAAATTAATTATTCCTTGCCGTGCTTTGGAAGAAATGCGCCGTATGTTAACCGATGACAAAGAAGAAATCGGCTTGATTGTGGATAAAAAATTTGTGCAAATTACCGTAGGTAGCACGGTTTTTGCTTCTCGTTTGATTGACGGCGACTTTGTCAATTACCGTCAAATTATTCCAACCGAATTTAATTGTAGCGTGGTAGTAGAAACTGCCCCACTTTTGGCTTCGGTCGGTCGTGCTGGTTTGTTATCAGGTTCCAACAAAATCAATTTGTTAACTTTAACAACCGCCGATAAGAGTTTGGAATTATTTGCCAACAACGAAAAAGGTCAAATTAACGAACGTGTACCTGCCAACTTAGACGGTACCAGTATTAAGATTGCGTTTAACTCGAAATATATGTTCGATGCTTTGAACACAATTAACGACGAATTCGTTAAATTGTCATTTACAACACCGTTAGCACCTTGCGTAATTACCAGTGCGAAACGGGGCGATTATTTATTCTTAGTTTTACCGGTGAGGTTAGGTTAATGAATTTTCAAGGTTGTGAAGCGATTAACCACAGTTTTAAGGTGACGCCAGACGGCAGTATCGGCTGTGAATTAACCAAAAGATTGGTCAAAAATTCTTTACAACGGGCTTACATTTTTACCAATTTATTTTTTCACGACATTACCATGCGGGAAGTAGAAAAACTCTGCAATAAAATTCGTAAAACACACGAAATTATCATTCGTTCTTCAGATTTTGCGCCAGATGATGTTGATAACATTTTCCCAAATATTTCGGCTCGCTTCCGTACCGAAATTGGCAACAATTCTTTGGATCCTTTAATTAAAATCGAGTTGGCAAAAATCAAACCGACTTTGATGTTGAATTTAAGCAAAACCGAACAAAAACAAATCGACCAAATGAAAGTTTCCATCTTCAATACCGAAGTGGCTAAATTTAAGAAGGCGATTATTATCACCCAAGATAATAAAGGTAAACCTTACAAAATTACGTTATCGGAAAAATATGTCAATAATTTACCCGAACGCAGTCGTCGTTTCTTAAAACCAACAATTAAGATGTTGGCTTACATGGACGGCTTACAATTTGACCAATTTGAAATTACGCCGGATTACCAAATTACTTACACTTGGTCGGACGTACACCCCACTTTCAACGAAGAAAAATTAAAAGACGAAATCAAAGCCATTATGACACCGGAAGAAAAACCGACTTTTAACGTGCCAACGACTGACGCTGAATAATTAAACCATTGCCGAGCCATCACGAATTATTGTATAATAAGGATATGCTAGACATAAATTTAATCCGCAATAACCCACAATGGGTACAAGAACAACTGGCGAAACGTGATTGCCACGTTGATTTTACCACGGTGATTGAGTTGGATAACTTGCGCCGTAATTTAATTCAACGCAACGAAGCACGTCGCCAAAAACGTAACGAAAACAGTGCTATCATTGCTAAGTTAAAAAAAGAAGGCAAAGATGCCACCAAACAAATTGCCGAAATGAAAGCTATCGGTGACAAGATTGCTAATGGCGATGCCGAGTTAACCAAAATTAACGACAAAATTTTTGAACATTTAGCGGCTTTACCCAATATTCCTCTCCCCGAAGTTGTGGCAGGCGGAAAAGAAAAAAACCGTGTTGTCACCACTTTTGGTAAAAAACCGGCTTTGGATTTTGAATGGAAAGACCATGTAACTTTGGCAACCAACTTAGGTTTAATTGACTACGAACGTGGTGCTAAATTAAGCGGTGCCAAGACTTGGGTTTATACCGGCGCTGGTGCCATGTTAGAATGGGCTTTATTAAATTACTTTATTGATTTTCACATTGCTAATGGCTACAAATTTATTTTACCACCGCACTTATTAAATTGGGAAAGCGGTTATGCCGCCGGAGAATTCCCGAAATTTGTGGAAGATGTCTTTGTCACCGATTTTAATAAAGACCCGAAGAAAAGTAAATTCTTATTACCAACGGCAGAAACAGCTTTGTTAAACTTACACCGTGACGAAATTATTAACCAAAATCAGTTACCAATTAAATATTTCAGTTACACCCCCTGCTACCGTAAAGAAGCCGGTTCTTACCGTACGGACGAACGTGGTATGATTCGTGGCTATCAGTTTAACAAGATTGAAATGTTTGTTTACTGTGCGGCTGCCCAAAGTCCACAATTCTTCAGTGAGTTAGTTCGTAACGCCGAAAAACTTTTGGAAGGCTTAGGTTTACATTTCCAAACCACAGCTTTGGCGGCGGGAGATTGTTCGGCAAGTATGGCCAAAACTTACGACATCGAAGTCTTTATCCCCTCAATGAAAGGCTATAAAGAAGTTTCGTCGGTTTCCAATGCGACCGACTACCAAGCCCGTCGTGCTAATATTCGTACCAAAGATACGGACGGCAAAACTGTGTTGTTACACACTTTGAATGGTTCGGGTTTAGCAACATCTCGTTTAATCCCTGCTATTTTAGAACAATACCAAAATGCAGACGGCAGTGTTAATATTCCGGCTGCTCTGCACAAATATATGCACGGGATTACGGTTTTAAAGAAGAAGTAAGGAGCAAAAGCAAATGAGTAATACAGAACAACATACACAACCTGTTGCGATTGAAACAATTATTGCGATGTGTAAAAACCGGGGCTTTGTTTTTCCGGGTTCAGAAATTTATGACGGTTTAGCCAACACTTGGGACTACGGTCCGTTAGGTGTGGAATTAAAGAACCGTATCAAACAATTATGGTGGCGTGAGTTCGTCACAACCAACGACAACAGCGTGGGCTTAGACGGTGGGATTTTGATGAACCGCAATGTTTGGGTGGCCAGCGGGCACGTCAGCGGTTTTTCTGACCCTTTAATGGACTGTAAAGATTGTCAAACCCGTTCCCGTGCGGATAAATTAATTGAAAGCCATGATGACAAAATTAATGCGGACGGTTGGACGAACGAAGCGTTAGAAAACTACATCAACGAACACAAATTAGTCTGTCCGAAATGTGGCAAGTTTAATTGGACGCCGATTCGTCAATTTAACTTAATGTTTGAAACACACCGGGGTGTTACCCAAAATAATACTGACCAAATTTTCTTACGTCCCGAAACAGCCCAAAGCGAATTTATCAATTTTACTAACGTTCAACGCAGTATGCGCTTAAAAGTCCCTTTCGGGATTGGACAAATTGGTAAGGCTTTCCGTAACGAAATTACGCCGGGTAACTTTATTTTCCGAACGGTTGAATTTGAACAAATGGAACACCAATTATTCTGTCACGCCGACGACGCTATGGGTTTCTACGAAAAATACAAACAAAAGATTTGGAATTTTGTTACCAATGTTTTGGGGGTAAAAGCCGAAAACTTACGCTTCCACGACCACGAAAAATTGGTATTCTACGCCAAAGCCGCTTGCGACATGGAATACCACTTCCCTTTTGGCTGGGGTGAATTAAATGGCACGCACCACCGTGGCGTCCACGACTTAACTAATCACCAAAACTTATCCAAAAAATCAATGGAATACTTAGACCCGATGACCAACCAAAAATTTGTACCGACCGTTATCGAAAGTTCGCAAGGTTTGGAACGTTTATTCTTAGCCATTCTGTGTGACGCTTACCACACCGAACAAGTGGCGGAAAATGATACCCGTGTTGTGTTAAAATTGAATCCCAACTTAGCACCTTACCAAATTTGCGTTTTACCGTTACAAAAGAAAGGCTTAACCGAAACGGCAACTAAATTGTACCGTGATTTACAACAACACTTCCATGTAACTTACGACGACGCCGGCTCAATCGGTAAACGTTACCGCCGTCAAGACGAAATTGGCACCCCATTATGTGTCACCGTGGATTACGATACATTGGAAGACGAATCCGTCACAATCCGTGACCGTGATACCATGGAACAAACACGGGTTAAAATTGCGGAATTACCAACAAAAGTTACTGACATATTTACAGCCTATAATAAGAAAAAAAATATTTTATAAATAACTTGTGTGGTTGTTTGGTTGGTTTAGTAAAATTATGGGCTTCAAGTTTTATTTTTAAACAAGAGAAAATTTTGTGTTTAAGTGGTTGGTTTCTTGCCAGCCATTTTTGCTGTAAATATTTTTTTAATCAAGCAGGATAATTTTGGGGTGCGCTCTTAGTTTGACTTAATTAACATTTAAGGCTAAGATAATTTATGGAAGAATTTAATCAAAAGATTGTCGTTATTGAAGGTCCCAGTGGTGCTGGGAAAGATACAATTATCCGAACTTTAACCCAAAGATATCCCGAACGTTTTGCTAAATTAGTTTCGGTGGCAACCCGTGCCATGCGTCCTAACGAAAGTCAAGGCAATCCTTACCATTTTGTTAGTAATGCAGAATTTGACGCAATGGTAGCTTCGGGCGATATTTTTGAATACACCATGCGCCATGGCGAAAAACGTGGCATGAGTGAAAAATATATTAACGAGTTATTTACACAAAAGAAGATACCGTTAAAAGATTGTAATTTAATTGGCGTAAAAGCGCTTAAATCACGTTTTAAACAAGTCACGACGATTTTTATTACCGCTGATAAAAACGAAATAGAACAGCGTTTACACCGCCGTGGTGACGCTTTAGCCGATATTAAAGTGCGTATGGCTGATTATGATGAATGTATGAAAGAAGCCGAACACTTTGACCATGTGATAATTAATGATAATTTGGAAAAAACAATCGACAAAATTTTGCAAATTATTTATAATTAATGTTATGGAAAGCACAAATAAAAAGGAAATCAAAATTCTCTGCACCATTGGCCCTGCCTCTGAAAGTGTAGAAACCATCAAAGGATTGGCTGACGCCGGCATGAGCATTGCCCGTTGTAATTTCAGCCACGGAAGCCATGAAGAACATGGTCGTAAATTCGCACGAGTTCGTGAAGTAAATGAAAAATACGGAAAGGACATCAAAATTTTGTTGGATACCAAAGGTCCAGATATCCGCTTACGTACATTTGAAAACGGTGGTGTAACTGTTCAACCAGGCGACATCTTCTCATTGTACTGTGATGAACGTGTTGGTAATCAACAAGGTGTTTCAATTTCTCACCCAGATTTATACAAATATGTTAAACCTGGTGACACCGTTTTAATTTGTAACGGTTTAATCGTTTCTAAAGTTCAAGAAGTTAAAGGTAAAGAAATTGTCTTGAAAATTGAAAACGGTGGTAAAATCGCTGACAAAAAGAGTATGGCTGTTCCGGGCGTTGACGTCCACTTACAATTCTTACGTCCAGAAGATATTGCCGATTTGAAATTCGGTGTAGAACAAAAAGTTGACTTGATTGCGGCTTCTTTTGTTAACAAAGCAGAAGATATCCGTGAAATGCGTCAAATTACCGGTACTACCCCAATTATCGCTAAGATTGAAAGCGTTCAAGCAGTAGAAAACTTAGACGAAATTATTGCGGAAGCAGACGGTATTATGGTTGCTCGTGGTGACTTGGGTGTTGAATATCCATTAGAAAAATTGCCAACCGTACAAAAAGAAATTATCAGAAAATGTAACGCTGCTAATAAATTTGTTGTTGTGGCAACCGAAATGATGTTGAATATGATGCAAAAACCACGTCCAAGCCGTGCTGAAACAACCGACGTTGCTAACGCTGTTTACGACGGTACCGACGCAGTTATGACTTCGGAAGAAACTGCTATGGGTGAATATCCAGTTGAAACCATCAAATATATGCGTAAAATTACTAACGAAGCATGGAATCAAAAATACGGTAAATAATTTTACCTTAAACAATCAAAAGAAAGCGTATCACATTGGTACGCTTTTTTCTTGCACGAAAAAAATCCGCAACTTTACAGATGGTAAAGTCGTTAGTCATGAAAAGGGTTTTCCCGATCCAAACTAACCGTGGCGGATTTTCTAAGTCTATTATGTGCGGGTAAAACAATTTTATACATAAAAAAACTGGCTTTGTTTTCGCCAGTTCTTAATTAATTTTTTTCAATCTTATTTTTGTGTGTTTTTAGTTTTTTTGCTTTTATTAAAATTGAAACAAGCAATAACTAACATCGCAATCGAGAAAATTGTGTGTAAGTAAAAGAACGCTGTGGAATATTTAAAGAAAGTTTCATCTTTAAAAAGTTCTAAACCACTGGCGTCTAAACCATTTCCCAATCCCAAGAAATAATTAACCACGACACCAACAACCAAACTGGAAAGTACGATGTTTACAATGTAAATTACTATTTGTGTGATTTTATTTCTTATTTCTCCGCAAGCAACGAAAATACTGAGAATAGAACTGAAAAACAATAATGGTAAAACAATAATCGAAATTAAAGCAGCAATACCCCAAACGTATTCTTCGACCATGTACCATTCTGACATTCTATTGATTAAAGTAAACAGTTCTAAATCGTACCCCGTCACGGAAATAATCGGAATAAACATAATAAAAAATGTTAATGCCGAAAGTCCACACAACAATGAACTTAAAATTAAATTCTTTTTATTCATATTTTTACCCCCTAATATAGAGTAAAATTAAATTAATTTTAAGTCAAATATTTTGTAAAATACCGCAATTATTAATCTAAGAATGACATAATTTTACATAAAAAAACTGGCTTTGTTTTCGCCAGTTCTTATGATTTTGATTTTAATTAAAGTTGGTAACTTGTATTTTGATGGTTTGTTCGTAAGTACCGTTGCCGTCCCAATCAAATTCCCAAACTAAATCATTACCATTGGCAACATCTTCGGCGGTGATGATTAAATCAAACCAAGTATCGTGTAAAATTAATTCGTTTTTAACACCGTTAAATTTGTAACTAGCTTCAGGAATAAAGTAGTCATTGACATATAGTGTACCGGCAACTTTAATAGTAACTGCTGTATAATTTTCACTATATGCCCAATCAACAAAGTACAAGTCATGGACTAAACCTTTTGCGTCTTTGATAATTGAATTGCTGATAATTTGTGCTTTGTTATT
>JAFUJE010000129.1 GCA_017473795.1 Clostridia bacterium | reverse complement strand
GCAGTGTAGATGCTCAGGGACATGGTGATTGTAACACATGTCCATATCGTGATTACTTTTTTAAACAAGCATAGTTGTATGATGACCGCCACCTTTTTTAGCACGGAAAATGGCTAAGTAAACACCTTTATTATTTGATAAAAATTTAATTTCTTTAATGCGGAAATTTTGATTTTCAAATATTGTTATAGCCTTGGCGATTTGATTGGCAGGATAACAAAAGTAAACAATACCACCATATTTTATGTTTTGGGTGCAAAGTTTTGCCAGGTCTTCTAATGGCAAAGTGTCATCATGGCGGGCTAAGTTCTTGTGTTCGTTTTGTGGTTTTTTGCCAGTGTTGAAATAAGGCGGATTGCATACAATTACATCGGCGGCTTTATTACTCAAAATGCGGTGTAATTGGCGTGCGTCACCGTGTAAAGCCGTAAAATGCGTGGCTGAAAGTTTATCTTGGTTGATTGCCAAGTTCTTTTCTAACTGTTTAACTGCGTCTGCGTTGATATCAATACTAACCATTTCACGTGGTTTGTGATTAAACGCAATCAATAAAGTCAAGACACCAGTTCCGCATCCAATATCAAAAACAACATCGCTTGATTTACATTGTACAAAGTTTCCCAAGGCTACGGCATCACTGGAAAGCTTGTATAAATTATCCGGTTGCTCAATTAATAATCCTTGGTCGTTCAAATATTCCATCGTTTAAAAATACCACGGAACACGTTTGTTTTCAACTGCTTTACCGGAACTAATGTAAGTTGTATTATCTTTCGGAATACACAACAAGACGTGATTACTGGACTGTGATTGTTCGCCGTTAATACTGGTTAATACATGGTAGTCGTTGCATGATTGTGGGTTTTTATCTGTGAATGTATAGGTTCCTTGTTTTTGACTGATAACGGCTTGTAATATATTATTCTTATAAATTTCATAAGTCTGGTGCGGTAAAACATCAAACCAAATTTGTGCGGTTTTGTTATCTGTTATTTTGCCGTCAACCATTGTTGGTGTCGTAATTAAATAGTTTTTTGAGACAGTAGAAGGTTGATAACGACTAGCAAATAATTCTGTAGTGGTTTCATATTCTGGGGTAGCAGCACTGGCCAAGTTGAGAATTCCATTTTCATAATCGAGTTTATCCAAAGAAACAACTTTTACTGAATTAGGTTGTTTGAAAACTAAGTCTTCTTGACTGATTGTTTCGTGAATTTCTCTTGCTGCATTTGCTAAACGACCACCACCTGTTGCTCCTTCGGGTAAATCGTTTTCGGGTTTCATGCTAGCGTTACCATGCCAAACAATTAAAACATTTTCTGGTGTGTAAGATACCAAGGTTGCATCGGTGTTTGTATTGGTATCGGCACGTTCTGTTGTGCCGGTTTTAGCGGCAATCGCAGTACGAATAGTATTAAGTTTACGAGCAGTCCCTTTTCGTGCTGTTTCGCTCAACATATCTGTTAATAAATAAGCGGTATCTGGTGCGACAATTTGTGGGGCATAGTTATATTTGTTTGTTAGGTCAAAATAGACAGTTTGGCCATTGCGGTCACGGATACTACGAATAAAACGTGCTGGTGCGTATTTACCTTCATTAGCAATTGTTTGATAGCCGTTTGCCAATTCTAAAAAGGTTGTACCTTGGTTAGTGTTACCCAAAGCCATTGAAAGATTTTCGTCTTTTAAATTAAGTCCTAGTTTATTGCCGATTAAAGTGGCTTTTTCAATCGTTGTAGCGTTTAATATTTTAACAGCAGGTATGTTATAACTACGCACTAATGCTTCACGTGCAGAGACCATGCCGTGATATTTGTCGTCAGAATTTTTTGGATTAAAGTCTGAATCAATTAAAGGGCTATCATCAATAACAGTTGCAGGTTGTATTACGCCAAGTTCTAAAGCAGGAGCATAAACTAAAAGCGGTTTCATGGCACTACCAAAATTGCGTCGGGCATTTAACAAAGTTGGTGTTGATGTCCAAAGTGCTTGAACTTGACCACTTGGGTTGGATAGCATGGCAAATTTTTCACCGGCTAAATTATATTCCGGATTATTCATTGCGTTATATAACAATACCTGTTTTGTGGGGTCATAGTATGTCTCGATTTGATAACCATAATTAATAATATCACTTTCACTAAGGTTTAAAATTTGCGAGGCTTCTTTCAGTGCCATCGTTTGATAATTGGTACCCAGCCATAATTTTGATGGAGTTTTAATTGTTAGTGGTTCATTCAATGCCGCTTCGTATTCTTCATCGGTAAGTAAGTTTTGTTCGTGCATCAGTTTTAAAATTAAATGAGCTCGCTGTACAAAATTTTCGTGTTTTAAAATTGGGTCATATTTGTTGGGACTTTTGATAATCCCTGCTAAACCCGCACTTTCGGCAGGGGATAATTCAGCGGGCGTTTTGTTGAAATAAAATTCAGTTGCGCTAGCAATGCCATAAATATTGTTACCGAAATAAATAGCGTTCAGATATAATTCGATAATCTCATTTTTACTGAAATTTTGTTCAACTTTTAAAGCCAGAATTGCTTCACGGATTTTTCGTTGCAATGTTTTTTCATTGGTTAAGTAAGTATTCTTGACTAATTGTTGAGTAATCGTACTGGCACCTTCTTTTGAATATCCTGCCATAATATTGTTTAGAAAAGCCTTAGCAATTCGAGGCCAGGATAACCCATGATGTTTGTAAAAATTTTTATCTTCCACAGCGATAAAAGCATTAAGGCAAACAGGACTTATCTGGTCAATATGACAATATTGTTTGTTGTTTTGTGCGTCAATCATGTCTTGGTTGCTATCGTAAAAGGCCGCCATTTGGGGCATGGTTGTTAATCGTTCGGTATCAAGTGTTTCACTATGCCAAATTAAAGCAAAAGCCACAATGCCGCCAATAATTAAAAATAGTAATAGCGAACAGGTAATTATGAGAATTTTACGTTTCAATTTTATTCTTTTGGACACACACTATTTTGTGTTAAACTGTTATGTTCTATGAAATTTGTACTAAAGAATTATGGTTGTCAAATGAATGTCAATACTGCGGCTAAGATTACCCAGCAGTTATTGTCGGCTGGTCACTCTGTAGCTGATAACGATCAAGAAGCTGATGTAATTATTTTTAATACATGTTGTGTGCGTAATACTGCTGAACAAAAAATCTTGTCGCATATTGCTTTGGCAAAACAATTAAAGTTAAAGAATCCTAATTTAAAAATTGCAGTAATTGGCTGTCTCTCCGCAAAGCGAAAGATTCATGGTGTGGATATCTTATTGGGAACGGAAGACGCCATGGATGTGGTGGAAAAATTGGGCGTAGGCTTAAAAGCTTTACCACCAGAACCGAATGATACGGCTTATATCGATATCACTTATGGTTGTGAAAATTATTGCAGTTATTGTATTGTTCCATTTGTGCGTGGCAGGTTACGGATTCGTCCATATGACGAAATAATTAATGAATTCAACCAGGTAAAAGATACTGCTAAAGATATTTATTTACTGGGACAAAACGTTAATGCTTATCCAAACTTCCCGCAACTTTTGGCAAAATTAGCGGAACAACCGGGTGATTTTAAATTGCATTTTTTATCGCCACATCCGAAAGACTTTGACTTTGAGACTATTAAAGTTATGGCGAAGTATCCTAAAATTGCTCATGATATTCATTTACCGATGCAAAGTGGTTGTGACAAAATCTTAAAGTTAATGAACCGTAAATATACAGTAGCTGATTATTTGAACATCGTTCATCAGTTGCGTGAGTATATACCAGATATTCATATTACTACGGATATTATTTGCGGCTTTCCGGGGGAGACAGATGAAGATTTTAATACGACAGTAAAAATTGTTGAGCAAATTAAGTTTAGTGCGGCGTACATTTTCCCTTATAGTAATCGCTCGGGGACTGTGGCCGATAAAATGCCTGACCAAGTACCTTTCCGTACTCGTAAAGCACGAGCTACAAAGTTGGTTGAAATCATGCGAAAAATGTCGTAAAATTAATACGTTAAAGGAGTTAAAATGGCTTTATCACCTGCAATGAAAAAGTATTTAGAATTAAAAGCACAATATCCTGATTGTGTTGTATTTTATCGCTTGGGCGATTTTTATGAAATTTTTTTTGATGATGCAAAACAAGTTTCTGCTGCAATTGGTTTGACGTTAACATGGCGTTCTTGTGTTTTGGAATAAAAATCCACGATGTGTGTTGTTACTTATCATGCTGCTAATTTATATATTAAAAAACTGGTTGAGCTTGGTTTTAAAGTTGCAATTGCCGAACAATTGGAAGCACCAAATGGCAAGACTTTGATTAACCGTGATGTTGTTCGTGTGATTACGAGCGGTACAGTTATTGATGATGCCATGTTAAATGCTGATAGTAACAATTTTGTCTGCAGTATTTATGAGACTGATAACGATTCTGTCGTTTATGCGGCTTGGGCTGATATCATGACAGGTGAATTTTATGTTGCGCAATTTGATAATTATGACAATGCAGTTTCACGTATTCGTCCGAAAGAAGTAATTACAAAAAAACATTTTAGTTATGCTTTCGTTTATAAGCAAGCGGTGCAAACAGTAAAAAAATATTTCAATATTAATACTACGCAAATATTTGATATCCCTGAAAATTCACCTTTGATAAATGCAGCTGGTGCATTATTAGAGTATTTACTTATGACAGCCAAAAACAAGTTGTCTAATATTACCAAAATCATGCTTGTACGTGACGAGAATTTTATGGTATTGGACAAGATTGCTCGTGATACATTGGAAATTGTTTCTTCATATCGTAACAATACTAAAGCTGGTAGTTTGTTAGCAGCATTGGATAAAACCGAAACCCCAATGGGTGCACGTTTGTTAGCCGATTGGGTAACAGCGCCTTTAAAAAACGTAACTATGATAACCGAGCGCCAAGACGCAATTCAGGAATTGTTCGATAATTCAATCTCTTGCCAAGCCTTACGTGCAATTTTAGATAAATTTAATGACTTAGGGCGTTTTTGTGGTAAAGTTGCAAACGGCAATGTTAATCCTAAAGACATCATTAACTTTACCGAAACGTTATCGCTAATTCAAGAAGTTAAAGATTTTATTGTCCAAAATTGTCATGCTTTGTTATTAGCACGATTAGCAGGGCAATTAGATGCACTTATGGAATTGCGAACTCTGTTGTTAAATGCAATTAAGCCAGAACCTAGTACGGTTTTAAGTGATGGTGGTTATATTAAAGAGGGGTATAACCAAACACTGGACGAATTACGTAATGTTGGTACTTTAGGAAAACAATGGTTATTGGCTTTGGAAACTAAAGAGCGTACCGAGACTGGTGTTGAAAAATTGAAAATTGCGTATAACCGTGTCACTGGATATTATTTAGAATTTCCAATGAACGCCTTAAAGCAAATGCCATATCGTTTTATTCGTAAAGGCAGTACGCTAAACACTGAGCGATATACCACTGATGAGTTACGTGAAATTGAAAGTAAAATTCTCAATGCGTCGGGTGAAGCCATTAAATTAGAACAAACTATTTTTGGTGAAATTATTGCTGCTGTCCAAAAATATATTCCGACTATTCAACAAAATGCTGCGGCCATTGCCAACATTGATGTCTTGTCTAATTTGGCTTATTTAGCTTACAAAAATCAATGGGTAAGACCGGAAATAAATACTGCTGGAACATTGTTGCTGGAATCGGCACGGCATCCTGTTTTGGAAAATGTTTTACCAACTAATGAGTTCATTGCTAATGATTGTAATTTGGATAGTGAAAATACCACGATGTTAATTACTGGTCCTAACATGGCTGGAAAATCAACCTACATGAAAACAGTTGCCTTAAATGTAATCATGGCTCATTTAGGTTCGTTTGTTCCGTGTAATCGTGCCAACGTGTCATTAACTGACCGTGTGTTTACTCGTATTGGTGCCAGTGATGATATGATGACTGGTAAATCTACTTTTATGGTTGAAATGAATGAAGTTTCTAATATCGTTCATAATGCCACCAAAGATAGTTTGTTATTATTGGATGAAATTGGTCGTGGTACAGGTACAAATGATGGTTATGCCTTAGCCAAGGCAATCTTAACTTATATTATTGAACAAATAGGTAGTAAAACTCTCTGTGCAACACACTTCCACGAGTTAATTGAGTTAGGACACAACTACAGTCAAGTTCAAAATTACAAAGTTCTCACTTCCTCCATTAATGGACAAATTGTTTTCTTACATAAGGTAGTTAAAGGGGAAGAGCAAAACAGTTTTGGTGCCGAAGTTGCTCAGTTATCTGGTTTGCCTGAGTTGATAATTCAGAATGCAAAAAAAATCATGAAAGAAAGGGAGTCACATGAAAATCATTAAT
>JAFUJE010000128.1 GCA_017473795.1 Clostridia bacterium | reverse complement strand
TTCCTGCAAAAGTTTTCAAATAATCGTATACATAGCCAATCTGAAAACCTGATAATTTAACTAATAAATACGCCGGACTCTCTAAATGTGGGAAGTTGTTTACCACTTTAGATAACAACATAAAAGGCAACTCTGGACCATACTTAATTTCCAAAGCCACACATTCCGCAATAACCGAATTAATCTGATCCGCATCTGCACAACGACGCTCAACCACGGCATTAGCCGCCTGAGCCGAAATTGTCGCCCCGCACTTCGGGCAAACCAAAAACGGTGTTTTCGTCTTTAACAACAAGTATTCTTGGCACTTCGGACAATTTCCCGCTTCAAAGTTCATATTATGGTTTAACACATCCGCAATAATTTTGTCGATACATTTTTAATTGTTTTGACAATTCCACACTGCGTTTAAAACCATCTTTCTTTTTAAAATCACTCGGTACGTATTTTTCACTTATCCTACTACCAATTTGATTAATCAGCACAGCATCTTTATGCGGACTGGTTGTTAATGATGTTGCGAAATAATCAAAGCCCAACTTTTGTACGTATTCGTAAGCATTTTCTAAACGCAAAGTAATACAACGAACACAGTTCTGTGGTTGCCAATTCTCATGATGGTACGGGTGCACAATCACTTGATCCGTTAACTTGTATAAAGCTTCTAACCGACGATTAAATTCGTCCAAGGAATCTAAATTATCCCCCCAAAATAAACAAGTCACATCATAATCAACCGCCAGCCGTTCCACAGCCACGGTCGCACATGGTCCACAACACACCGCTAATAACAGCCGTGGTTTAGGCATTTTTCACCAACAAAGGTTCCGCTTGCGTCAAAGCCGCCTCAATACGTGCATTCAAGTCAAAATCAACTACGGTAGTTGCATATTGCAAAGCCGAAGCCACTTTAACTGCATCAGCATTACCATGCATCTTAACCACTGCTTTTTTCAAACCTAAGAAAATTGTAGCATTGGTTTTATCCATCTTTTCCGCCTTAAATTTCTTTAATTTACCACCCAAAAATAATGCTCCAATCTTACCACCGAAACTGCTCATCATAACATTCTTCACGGATTTAAAAACGAATTTAACGGTACCTTCAATACTTTTTAATAAAACGTTGCCCCAGAAACCATCAGCTACCACAACATCAACATTACCATGGAAAACTTGGTCACCTTCAATATTACCCACAAAATTAATCATTCCCGCATCGCTTAATTGTCTTAACAAAACATGAGCCTGTTTAACTACTTCATTACCTTTTATATTTTCCGACCCAACATTTAACAAAGCAATACGTGGATTTTCCACACCAGTTGCCTTTTTATACTCATTAGCCATCACTGCAAATTGTGCCAACTGAACCGGCGTACAATCCATATTAGCACCACAATCCAACAACATGAAATCTTGCCCGTCTTGCATTGTAGGCAACGTCGGACACAACGCCGGACGACTTACACCAGCAATCCGACCAATTTTCATAAAACCACCCGTCAACACTGCGCCAGTTGACCCAGCCGACACAAAAGCACCACAGTCTTCACGCTGTTTTAATTGTTCAAGCCCTAACACTAAACTGCTGTCCGTTTTTGTGCGAATTGCCTGCGTTGGATGTTCGTCCATGGCAATATTCACCTTAGTATCAATAATTTCAACACGATTACCAAACTCTGCCACTTGTGGTTTAATCACAGATTCATCACCAACCAACACTAATTGTAATTCCGGATTTTTTTGCAAGGCACTAATCGCCCCAGCCAACATTGCAGGTAAACCATTATCTCCACCCAAACAATCTAAAACAATTTTTTTCATAAATAAAGCATACCACAAAACCGCTATCCCCTGCCACTTATTTTTTTAGGGAAAAGTTTTTCTATAATTCATTGCTTACAAAAAAAAGAGCCGGAATAAACCCGACTCTTTTGAAATTAATAATTGTCAACAATTATTTGATAATTTCAGCAACAACACCTGAACCAACAGTGTGACCACCTTCACGGATAGCGAAACGCATACCTTTTTCGATAGCAACTGGAGAGATCAATTTAACCCTCATAGAAATGTTGTCGCCAGGCATAACCATTTCAACGCCTTTTGGTAATTCAATAACACCAGTAACGTCAGTTGTACGGATGTAGAATTGAGGACGATAACCATTGAAGAATGGAGTATGACGTCCGCCTTCTTCTTTTTTCAATACGTAAACTTCGGCTGAGAATTCGGTGTGTGGAGTGATTGATTTTGGAGCAGCCAATACTTGACCACGTTCAATATCTTTACGTTCAACACCACGCAACAATAAACCAGCATTGTCACCAGCCATAGCTGAATCCAATGATTTACGGAACATTTCAACACCAGTAACGGTAGTTGTTTTGTTAGCACCTAAACCAACGATTTCAACAACGTCACCAATTTTAACTTGACCACGTTCAACACGACCGGTAGCAACAGTACCACGCCCAGTAATCGTGAATACGTCTTCAACTGGCATCAAGAATGGTTTATCGATATCACGTTTTGGATCTGGAATATAAGTATCGATTGCATTCATCAATTCTTTAATGCAGTTCAAGTCAGCTGAATTAGCATCACCAGCTTGTGCAGCAGCCAAAGCTTTAGCAGCAGAACCTTTAATAACTGGAACGCTGTCGCCTGGGAAACCGTTTTGAGTTAACAAGTCACGGATTTCCATTTCAACCAAGTCTTGCAATTCAGCATCATCTGCTAAGTCACATTTGTTCATGAAAACAACGATGTATGGAACGCCAACCTGACGAGCCAACAAGATGTGTTCACGAGTTTGTGGCATTGGACCATCGGTCGCAGCAACAACCAAGATTGCACCATCCATTTGAGCAGCACCAGTAATCATGTTTTTAACATAGTCAGCGTGCCCCGGACAGTCAACGTGTGCATAGTGACGTTTGTCGGTTTCATACTCTACGTGTGCGGTGTTAATCGTAATTCCGCGTGCTTTTTCTTCTGGAGCAGCATCAATTTCTTCATATTTTTGAGCTTTAGCATGACCAGTCATTGCTAAAGTAGTACAAATTGCAGCAGTTGTTGTGGTTTTACCATGGTCAACGTGGCCGATTGTACCAATGTTAATGTGTGGTTTGCTCCTATCAAATTTTTCTTTTTCTGCCATTTTTTACATTTTCTCCTTTTTTATAGCAAGTGTGATTATTATGCAATAGAAAAGATAATGTGTCAACTTTTTTTCTCTTATATTGAAATGATTTAGTTTGACAAACCCGACTTTTATCACTTAAATAATGCGTATGAGTATCCATTTTCATATGCGTTCAATTTTTGAAGACGTCATTTTCAAACAAGAGATTACTTACAGCCAAGTCCGCAGTGCTCCGCTCGTTGACACCAGTAAGATTTTAACTGGTTACGTCCACACTTTGGACCAAGGCACTGCGATTTTCATTACCGACGACCGTAAACCATTTTTAATTCCCATTGAGTGCGTACTTTACTATAAATTAGCAACAGGCGACCGTATTCAAGCCAAAGTAAATTTCAGTTCCGAGTATAACAATTATGTCGTTATTGAAGTCAACGAGATTCAACATGTCACTTACGACCAAGCACCAGTAGTCAAATCCAACCGTAGTTTTAATCTTTTAGGTAATTCAATTGCTTTGGGGACTTCGGCACTACTCCCCGTAACCGACAACAGTGATATTGTCAGTAAAGTTGCTCAAATTCTGCCGCAACTTCCCGCAGACGTAACACCAATTTTATTATCATTTGACGGTCGTCCCACTAATTTTGACGTACCCACCACCTACTTTACTAAACCCAATGAAACCAGCCGTGACAAATTAATGACTTGCTTATTAACATTCTTCTATGCCAAACAGCAAGCCGACGTCGGTAAGCATATCGTGCTAATTATTGACAGTCTCGACAAAATGTTTACGACTTTCAACGACTGTATGCAAAAAGCCGGCATGATTGACCCCAATATGTACTCCAGTGCTGCCGTCATGGACTACGAAAATATTTTGTGTTCCAGCAGTGTTTTAAAAGCCGGCGGTTCCTTAACGATTATTGGCTTTCACCAAAGAGGCACTTCCCCGCAAATGATTCAAATCAGCGACCGCCTTACCCAAATTATGGATTCAATTTTAACAATTAAATAATTTAATTTGACTTTAATCATAAAAAACAAAAGCAAACAAAAAATACCATTACGTGAAAAAAGACCCATTAATGTGGGTCTTCTTTTTACATTTCTCTATCGTTTTGCGGGAAAATCTTTTGTTTAATTTTATCGATTATCCCCATTTTAGGCGTGCTTGAATTCATTGTTTGATTCAATTCATTTAAATTTAACGGCTCTACCGTAATTGATACAGACATGCCACTTTTGGTATTACCTTTATTAGTAATGCGATTACCATTACAATAAAATCCCTTCGACAAAACAAGTTTGTCAATCGCAACATTAGTTTCAATGATATACATTAGTACAAAATTTTAAAAAAAATAAAAAAAATGACCCACAAGAATCATTAAAATCAACTTCAACAAAAAAACGAAATTTACATACAAAAAAAAGACCGTCATGCGAAGGCGGTCTTTTTCAATATTCATTGTTCGGAAACTTAATACTCTGTACTTGATTAAATATACACATTACGCAATTGCGTATTCGACTTTTAATTGTGCTGGCACGATATTCCTATCATGCATAACTCTTAAAAGGAGGTGATCCAGCCGCAGGTTCTCCTACAGCTACCTTGTTACGCCTTAACTCCAATCACCGATTTCACCTTAGACGCCTGCTCCCTTGCGGTTGGCACAGCGGTTTTGGGTGCCCTCAGCTCTCATAGCTTGGCGGGCGGTGTGTACAAGACCCGGGAACGCATTCACGGCGACATGCTGATTCGCCATTACTAGCAACTCCGATTTCATGTGGGCGGGTTGCAGCCCACAATCCGAATTGAGAC
>JAFUJE010000015.1 GCA_017473795.1 Clostridia bacterium | reverse complement strand
CTAATCTTTATCCGCAGTATGATAAAATTTTATACATTGACTGTGACGTTGTTGTAAGGGGAGATATTTCACAATTATATAATATTGATATTGCTGATAATTTGGTTGGTGCTGCCACTGATGAATTTGTAATTAATGAACCATATGTACACCAATACGTTAATGAAGTTTTAGGATTTAAGAATCTTAAGGATTATTTTAATGCTGGTGTCTTGTTAATTAATTTGGATCAATTTAGGAAACAAAAATTTGAAGAGCAATTTAGTGATTTACTCAATAAATATAAATTTATCGTTCAAGATCAAGACTACTTGAATATCATATGTAGAAATAAAGTTAAATACATTGATTCTTCATGGGATAAAATGCCTTGTAATCAAGATGCAAGATTGGAAGATATTAATTTGATTCATTTTAATTTAATTTGGAAACCGTGGCATACCGAAGTCCCTTATGGTGAAGAATTTTGGAAATACGCAGATAAAACAGAATTTAAAGATGAGATTAGAAATATAAGGGCTAACTATACAAAAGAACAGTACCAAAAAGATGTGGATCACTATAATTTCTTTATGGGTAAAATTCACTATGAATATTATAATCCAAATAATTATTTTCATTTGTTTTTAGAAAAAAAAGGCTAAAAAGGAACAGGTATGGAATCACAAGTATCACAAGTTGAAAAAAGTGCTGATCGAGTAGCGATTTTGGATAAAATTAAAGTTTATGAAGAAAATGGTTGGTTTGATCAAGATATAGAAAATGACCCGCCGACGGTTGAGTTGTTGCCTCATCAAATTGATTACTTACGTAAAAAGCCATTTAGTAAATTAAAAACTTTTTTTGCTAATAAAATTAAAAGGGTTTATGTTAATCATTTAGTTAAGCGTCAAAAATTAATAATTAAAGATGTTATTGGCATTGATAATTGGAAAGGCTTAAAGTCTGGGGCAGTGATTACTTGTAACCATTTTGGTCCTGAAGATAGTTTTATCATGGAAAAAGTTTTTCAATTGAGCAAAAAGAAAAAGCTTTTTAAAGTGATTAGAGAGGGTAATTATACGAATCCACCAGTTTTTAAATTCTTTATGCGTAACTGTGATACTTTACCTTTAAGTAAAAATTTCCATACAATGGGGAAATGTATAAAGGCCATTGATACAATCTTACAGCGGGGCGATAATGTTTTAATTTATCCTGAGGAAAGTATGTGGTGGAATTATCGTAAGCCTAGGCCTTTAAAAACTGGCGGTTTTAAGTTTGCTGTGAAAAATAATGTGCCCGTTCTGCCAATTTTTATTACGATGGAAGATTCAGATAAAATTGGTGATAATGGTTTTGCTTTACAGAGTTATACTGTGCATATATTGAAACCAATCTATCCTGATGAAAGTTTGGATATGGGTGCGATGATTAAGGATTTAATGCAAAAAAATTATGATGCTTGGGTAGAAGTATATGAAAAAACCTATGAGCAAAAATTAACGTATGCAACCAAAAAAGATTGAAAAAATTTAAGGTACCCTTGATTTCTTAACTTAATGCTGTGTATAATAATTTTATGCATTTCGGAAAAAAGTTAACTACTTTTAAAGTTGCGATATCAAAAAGCAAAGAATTAAAGAAACCTGTATTATCACCTGAAGAACGTGAGGAAAGTATTCAACATTTAGTGAATTTATTTCGTTTAACGTTTCGTACTGATTACGATTATATGGAGACAATTCGTGATTCGGAGGATGCAGAAGGTTATTTTGATGATGTTTGTACAGTTGGTTATAGTGTTTCTGCAAGGTCTGGGTCTGATGAGGAAATGGAAGAGTATCGTGCAAAATTTAAAGCGTTAGATGCAGAAGCAAAGTTTATTGAGTGTTGCATTGATTATTATAAAGATGTAAATACAGAACTTAAATATAGTTGTAATATGCTGATGTCTAAGTTGAAATTATTAAAAAAGGAGCTAGGTGAAGTCCTTCCTTCTGATAAGGAAAAGAAACGTTGGATTCGTAATAGGCACCAAACATTAGAAGAAAGATTAGATCTAACATTAACCAAAAAGGCTGAAGTCGGAAAAATCTTAAATGAGTTGTATCGGTCTCTACAGTTATTGAAAGGAAACAATCAACAAAATGAATCAATAAAATAAGAAAACGGATTTAATCCGTTTTTTTTGGTTCATGTTTTGATATGAATTGGATTGGTGAGCCGCCAGGGACTCGAACCCTGGACCAAAAGATTAAGAGTCTCTTGCTCTACCAACTGAGCTAGCGGCCCTCACTGGTGTAGAATAGCATATTTTCTGTTTGTCGTCAATAAAAGTCTAATGGTATTATATTGATGTTCTGGGATTAAAATATAAATAATGAAGTATTTTTATGTTGTGTTATCTCGGACGGGAACTTTCTTATCTAAAATAATCAGTAAGGTAACTGGTGATTGGTATACGCACGCATCAATATCTTTTGATGATGATTTAAAAACGATGTACTCTTTTGGACGGTTGTGGGCTTATAATCCATTATTTGGTGGCTTTGTGAAAGAGTCGGTTGATTTTGGTGTTATGCGTCGTTTTCGCACTGCGGATACTCTGGTAATGCGGGTTGAAGTCGATGATGATAAATATGACGAAATCGTTAAATACATACAGTCAATGTATGCTGAACGTAAAAAATACAAGTATAATTATTGGGGGTTGTTCTTATCAAAGTGGCGTGTGCGAGTGCGTTCGGCTAAAGCAAACCGTTTTTATTGTTCTGAATTTGTGAATTATTTGTTGGAAAGGTTTGGTATTATTAAGCCAGGTGAGTTCGGTAAGGTTGTGCGTCCTATGGAGTTACTAAAATTACGTGATACGGGAAAGGGTGCTGTTATTTATCGTGGGGCTTTGTGCCGGTTTAATACTGGGATATAGTCATGCAATTAACTTTAATTGCTTATTAAAAACAATGCAATAAAACTCTTGCAAAAATATAAAAAGGTGTTTATAATGTAAGCTATGAACTTAGTAGAACTTATCGAGAAGGAAAATCAAACCAAAGAAATCACTCCATTTAATGTTGGTGATACGGTTAAAGTGTATTTTAAAATTGTTGAAGGTAACAAGGAACGTATTCAGGTTTTTGAAGGTTTGGTTATCGCCCGTAAAAATGGTGGTATTCGTGAAACTTTCACTGTACGTAAAATCAGCTTTGGTGTTGGTGTAGAACGTACTTTCCCAGTTTATTCTCCACGTATTGATAAAATTGAAGTGGTGCGTGAAGGTAAAGTTCGTCGTGCAAAATTATACTATATCCGTGATTTGAGCGGTAAAGCTGGTGTAAGAGTTAAAGAAAAAATTAAAGTTAGCGACAAGAAAAAACAAGTACGTACAGAAGAAGAAAAAGTTGCTTTGATTACGGCAAACAAGGCAAAACCTGCGGCTAAGAAAAAACCGGCTGCAAGTAAAACAACAAAAACAACTACAGCAAAAGTAGCGGCTGAGAAAACTGAAACCGCAACCGAATCTAAATAATTAAAATATGGATTTTATTTTTAACTTTCTTTTACCAATGCTAGCTATCGTTTTGGTGGCTGGCATTTATATTTGGTTTTTACGTTCACGCCGTAATAGAGAAAATAAAACAGAGGTAAAACCAACAAAGGTATTGCCCAAAAGTGCTCCAGTTGTGCCGTATTTTGAATCTATTCTTGAATCCTTTTATCGAGCATTGAAACAAGCAATTCCTGATAAGTATATTATTTACGTTAATGTGCCAATCGAAAAATTGTTTGAGTCTTCAAAGCGTGCTAGTTTGCAAATGGTGGGGCAGTATGCGGATTTTGTAGTTTTTACACCGGCTCTAATGCCAATTTTAGTAATTGATTTATTTGATATGTCCGTAGTGAATTTAGATCGGGTTAATCGAATTAAAAATGTTTCAAAGGAAATTCTACGCAATAGCGGAATTCCAGTTTTAGATTATCAATATACTGACAATTGTGATATTGATGATTTGCGCCGTAAAATTGCTAATTTATTAAATCCATTAAATGCAAAAGTCTAAAAAATATAAATGATTAAGTTGACAGCAATATTTTATCTGTGCTAAACTAATTTTAGTTTGGTCCGCTAGCTCAGTTGGTAGAGCACATCACTTTTAATGATGTTGTCCCGAGTTCGAGCCTCGGGCGGATCACCAGTCACGAATAAATCCGAACTGGTAAAAAGAGATGGTAAGTTGCCATCTTTTTTTTACGTAAGTAGATTATGCGTTGGATATCTCTAATTTGTTTACAAAAATATTGAAAATAACTAAACTTTTCTTATGAAAAAAAATAAAATTAATGTGGTTGTTGCGACGACTAACGTGGGTAAACTGCAAGAGATTCGGGATATTTTAAAAGATTATGATATTGTAAGTGTTGCCGATGTTGGTTTTTCTGATGATGTGGAAGAAACTGGCCAAACGTTTATGGAAAATGCTTTATTAAAGGCACGGACTGTGTGTAAGGCAGTAGGACTACCGACAATTGGTGATGATAGTGGTTTGTGTGTAGATGCGTTAGGTGGGGCTCCGGGGATTTTTAGTGCACGGTATTCAGGGCAGGGCGTACCTTCTAACCGTCAATTACTTTTAAAGAATTTGCTTGGGGTAGAAAACCGAACGGCTCATTTTAATTGTGCAGTTGCTTTAGTTTTTCCTGATGGACGTGAATATACCGCTGAAGGGCAGACTTATGGAGTAATTACTGAAGAAGAAAGTTGCGGTGGCAATGGTTTTGGTTATGATTGCTTGTTTTACAGTAACGACTTAGGTAAGACTTTTGCCGAGGCGACTGCGGAAGAAAAGCATACAGTTTCTCATCGAGGACGTGCGTTGCAAAATTTATTAGTTAAATTAGAAGATTAATTTTTATTAAGAACTTCTTCTATATATAGCGTGGACGATGTTTTGTTTCAGTGTAGGTCTTACCAAGACAGAAACCAATGATGCCCAGTGCTAGTAAAACTAAACTGGTTAACCAGCACATAGCAGATAATAGAGACCACATAAAATGCAGATTAATTGTGAACTCCATCTAGGCTTCTATATTTTTTTTGTGAATCAATTTCTCGATTGGCTTGTTGAAAAGAAATAATTAAAATCAGTTTAATGTTGAGAAATCAGCAGTCATTTTTGGAAAAAGAAATAATAAAAAAATTTTATAAAAAAAATGTCAAAAAGTTTGAAAAAACCCTTGACAGCGGTTTTTTTATTATGTATAGTAGTCTTACTGTTTGCGGTAACACCGTGGATAGTAAGTGGACATTGACAACTGCATATTGTAAGAGTAAAACAAATATCTGAATGATAGAGTGTAATACGTATTTAATTTTTAAACCATTAAACTACAATTACGCTGAGTTAAATTAACAAAAACTCATGCAAATTCTGTAAATTCTTAGGAATCCAAAAACATGTATCAAATTTATAAGATCAAGCTATTAAGAGCGTATAGTGGATGCCTTGGCAATTGGCGCCGACGAAGGCCGTGATTAACTGCGATAAGCCACGGGTAAGTGTAAATAACTTGTGATCCGTGGATTGCCGAATGAGGAAACTCACTTGGGGTAATGCCCAAGTATCCTGCAATGAATTCATAGTTGCAGAGAAGGGAACCTGCTGAACTGAAACATCTAAGTAAGCAGAGGAAAAGAAAATAAAAAAATGATTCCGTTAGTAGTGGCGAGCGAACGCGGAAGAGCCCAAACCTTCGGGGGTAACTTCGAAGGGGTTAGGACTGCATTTAG
>JAFUJE010000127.1 GCA_017473795.1 Clostridia bacterium | reverse complement strand
CGTGCTACTACAAAAGAAGATTTAGACTATACCGTCAATGTTTTGGTTAGCGTTATCAAAAAATTACGTTCGCTAAGTCCCGTTAGCGTTAAAGCGGAGGTGGCAGATAATGTATAACGCAACTATTTTAGCAAGACTTGAAAATTTAGAAAACGCCGGAATAATTAGTGGCGCCGATGCTGTTGGTCAGGTAGGTAGTGTTGTTACAGGAACAATGATTAAATTTTATCTACGAATTCAAGATGGTGTTATTACTGAAGCGAAGTTTAAAACTTTAGGTGGTGTTTTTGCTTTAGTAGCGTGTGATATAGTTTGTGAATTTTTGGCTAATACAGATATTGAAACGGCTTTAACTATTAACAGTGAAGATATAATTAAAGCAATGAATGGCGTACCAGAAAACAAACTGTATATCATTGATTTGGCACAATCTGCAATTGTTGATGCAGTTGATGATTATTATAAAAAACTCGCAAGGGCGAAATTAAATCAAAAGAAGTGATGGTATTATGTTAGATTATAGTATTATTCAAAAAGCAAAAACAAAACTTGATGCAATTAATGATTTAGTTTCTACTAAGCGCCAAGAGTTAGAAACTTTATTAAAAAATCAAGAACAAGACTGGAATAACGTTGAACAAAACAAGCGAATCAAAGCTTTGCAAGAATTTATAGATGAGTTTGATACAGTCGATAAGGATTTAAATGATTTTTTAGATTTGACTGCGGTATGTTCTGAGTCCGAGTTAGCTGACGAATATTCACGTGTAAAAAAACAATTTGATGATTTCTATGTTAAAACTTTATTAGTTGGCAAATATGATGGATGTAATTGTGTCATCAATATTACTGCAGGTGCTGGTGGTACAGAAGCACAAGATTGGGCCGAAATGGTTATGCGTATGATGTGTCGTTTTGCTGAACAACAGAATTTTAGTTATGAAATAACCGATATTGAGGAAGGTGATGGTGCTGGAATTAAGGGTTCTTCAATCCAAATTGACGGTATCAATGCTTATGGTATTTTTAAAAGTGAAGCCGGTGTTCATCGTTTAGTTCGCATCAGTCCATTTGATGCCAACAAACGTCGTCATACTAGTTTTGTTGCAGTTGAGGTTATCCCTCAAATTGAAAAAACAGAGTACAAGGTCGAAGAAAAAGATTTACGTATTGATGTTTACCGTGCGTCTGGTGCCGGCGGGCAACACATTAATAAAACCGAAAGTGCGGTACGTATTACGCATATTCCGACTGGTATTGTGTGTACTTGTCAAAATGGTCGTAGTCAAATTCAAAACCGACAAACTTGTATGCAGAATTTGTTATCTAAATTGGAATACATCCATTTTGAAAATGAGCGTCGTAAATTAAAAAATTTGCAACCAGTTCAAATGAAAATTGAGTGGGGTAGTCAAATTCGTAGTTATGTTTTCTGTCCATATACTATGGTAAAAGATCATCGTACCGGTGCGGAAACTTCCAATGTTGAAAAAGTTATGGACGGCGATTTAAAGATGTTCTCTGACGCCTTTTTATTACAAAACACAGAGGAAACTCATTAATCATGTTAACTTTGGGGATTGAAACTTCTTGTGACGAAACTAGTGTAGCAGTCATTGATGATCAATTTAATATTTTGTCTAATGTTATTATTTCGCAAATTGAAATTCATCAGGCCTTTGGTGGTGTTGTGCCGGAAATTGCAGCACGCAATCATATTGAAAACATTTTGCCAGTTTTGGATCAAGCATTAAAAACCGCAAATTTAACTTTAAATCAAATTAATCAAGTTGCAGCCACAACTCACCCGGGTTTGCCAGGGGCAGTCATG
>JAFUJE010000126.1 GCA_017473795.1 Clostridia bacterium | reverse complement strand
GATTTTTATTAATTAAATTTAAAACTCTGCTTTTAGTTAAATTAGTTATTCGCGCTGTATCAAACATATCTCCGGCGATAATAATTCCTCTAATTTTATTTTCTGCCGCATAGGCTACCATTTTTTCAAAGGTATTTAAGATTTCTTTTTTTCTTTCTTTTGCTTGTCCACTCGACAAGTTAGTTTCCATTTTACTATCTAAATGAATATCTGCGCAGTGTATAAACTTCATAAATTCACCTTTACAAAATCAGTATAACATACAAAATCTTTAAGACAAATTAATATGATTTACTTTCTGATACACTTATGAATTTGCTAAAAAGCCATTAAGTATTTTAAATTAGATTACACGTTTTCTACGTCTTTTTATCGTCATTGCTGTGATTGCACCACCGCCACCACATGCTACAACAGCACAACCAATTGCACCAATGATTAACAACAAATTATTGTTATCATCTTTAGTAACAGTTGTTCCATCTGTCTCAAAAATATTTTCAATCTCATAACAATCAACGTATTCGCCAATTAATTCTGCGTGATATTTTATACCATTTGATTCCTCGTCTGCATATGACAACTTTACAACTTCATTAGCTACATCATTACCTTGTAATCCAATAATGGTAAAACTATCCAAATCAGTTGCATTTTTATCCACCATTACTATAATTTTGGCTTTGGCAATACTTACCACAAATTCACCCACATAGTCCGCATAATTTTGTGATGTTACTTTGAAATTAACGATATGTTCGCCGGCTTTCTTTAACTTTGGCATTTCATTAGTATATTCAACACCATCTTCTAATTTAAACCACCATTCATATTCAAATCCTTCAACCTGATTAATTTTAATTACAGAATGGTCAAGGCCATCATAAACACCTTGATAAGGCATACAATCAATTGTTTCGCTGTCAAAAGCTGCTTTATGGATAATAAATTTATAACATAACTTGCCTAAAACCAAATTGTTAAAATCTTGGTCAAGTGGTACGTCTACCCATTCACAATTCGGGTCAATTTCCAAGAATAAATTATAAACTCCGGCATTAACTTGTTTTGGTTCGCCAAATTCATTCAATGCATCACCACTTAATGTGAAGTATTCTCGATACATCCAGTTGTTGATATTGTATGTATGTTCTTGTCCGTTGTATTCAAAGTAGGTTTCATCTTGAATAGGTGCTGAAATTGGTTTTGGATTAATTCGATAAATACCATAATCTTTATTTTTATCTATTTTTGAAACAAATTTTACAGCGTAGTTTATATTATTGCTTAGACCAAAAATTTTATATTTCCCGACTGTATTTCCTTGTTCACGAACTAAATCATACACGCTCCAATCATCATTATCTTCACCAATGATAGTACCAGATTCGATTTCAACTAAAGCCCTTAAGTCTTTTTCAACACCTTTATAAACACTGCTTGTATCGGAAATTTTTACAGTAATTTCACGTGGTGTAATTTTATAAACTGCATCGCTTAAATCTTCGTGTTCTGTAATAAATTTAACAGCATAATTTCTTGTTAAAGTACGTCCCCTAATTGCATATTCACCTACTGTTATACCATCATCTTTTTCAATCACAAATATAGCACCTGGATTCATCAATGCTGCATCAATAATTTCATATTCAGGTTCTAAGATACTATCACCATAGACGCTTGTTTGATCCTTAATCAAAACGGTCACAGGAGTTCCTTCTACATGTAACGTACCCGAAACATATTCAATATCGTAATTGGAGTTGTAGTAACCTTCCGCAATTATTTCGTAATTACCTTCACCAGTAATATTATCATTTAATTTGTATTCAGTAGATAAATTACCACCGGACAATGAATTTTCGTTATCGTCACCAACAAAACCTTTAAACGATGCAGTTAAAGTAAAATCTTCACCATAGCGCACTGTTAAATCATTAGGTTGAATTAGCAATGTCACACGGATAATTTCTCCTTCAACATTATTGTTTAATAACGTATAATTACTGCTTGCATCTATGGCTTTTAAAGTATAAGTACCAGCATTTTTAAATGTTACGAGATTAGAATCTTGGAAAGTTTCAACTGGTAGTAAAATTGTTTCTGAAGTATATACATCAATTATTTGTGCTGATACTGTATGTTCATATCCAGAATAAACGTATTCAGTCGACCAAATAATATTTACGTCCTGTGGTGTAATTTCATATAAGCCATAGCTACGGTCTTCTACCGTTGAAATAAATGTTACTGAGTAGTTCGGGTTTGTGCTTGTTCCAGAAATACGATATTTACCAACGGATTCGCCTGATTCACGTGAAATAGTATAAACACTACCGTCTTGGTTATCATTTTTATAAATATTACCAACAATTTCTACAGATAATGTTTCTTCAGGAGCATGATAAACTTGGGCTTTATCATTAATTTTAACCACAAGTACGGCTTTATTAATAATGTATTCTTGGCTAACTTTATTGGGTAAAACATAATTTGTATTTGTTGAGTTTGTTACAGTTGCAATATATTTACCAACTTTAATACCTGCATCATCTGCTGTAACTAAAGTAACTTTACATTCGTCATCATCAACTAAATTAGTTAAACTAACCGTTGGTTCGTGTTTTTCAGAATCGTAAGTATGTGTTAAATCAGTCCATGTAATTTGCAATTCACGAGCTAATACGTTAAATTCTTTTTCTGCGCTTGCTGCCGTACGTCCGTAAGTTTCATCCCATTCAACTGCATCAATAAAGATGTAAACTTTATATGTACCGACAGGTAATTTATAATTAATTGCATCTT
>JAFUJE010000125.1 GCA_017473795.1 Clostridia bacterium | reverse complement strand
GCCGGCAATACCGTCGGCGGTTAGTCTGTTAGCAGTTTGGAAAGCACGAACTTGGGTGGCTGTGTTGGCACCAAAAACACTGTCTAGTGCGGTAGGGAAACCTTTTACATATAAGGCTGCTTGTAAAATCCAAACAATGTTGCCACGACTGCCTTGGGCTACATTACGGATAGCTGCTTTAGTACGGGGGCCAAAGATTCCGTCTACGGTTAAGCCGGCACTATAAGTTAAATTGAGTTCAGTTTGTAAAGCACGGATTAAGGCTCTTTGAGAACGAGGTCCCCAAAGTCCGTCAACAGTTTAAACAGCACCGTAACGAGCATTCAAGGTTGACTGAATATTGCGGATTGTAGTATCGCCACTCGGCGGTGTCGGGGTATTATTATCAGGTGTTTCGCCGGAGGAGTCAGAAGGGTTACAATTTACACCGACAGATTGGGCTAAACTGCGGGCAATAACGTTGGCGTAGGTGTCAAATTTGCTATCGAAAAGGGCATTATCTTGTTCATTACTAATAAATCCTAGTTCTAATAATAATGCGGGGGCACGGGTTTCACGTAAAACGCTTAAATTGGCACGTTTAATACCACGATTACTTTGGATACCGGCATTGGCTAAAGCTTGCTGTAATGCTTCGGCAGCTTGAATAGATTTACTTGATGCATTGGTATAAACTAAAGTTTCAACGCCATTTGCGGCGGGATTAGTTGCTGAATTACGGTGAAAAGACGCAAATAAATCGACATTGCGACTGTTGCTAATGCGGCTGCGTTCTAATAATGAAATAAATTCGTCGGTTGTACGGGTATAAATGACGTTAACTCCGCATCTTTGCAGTCTTTCACCAACGGCTTGTGCCAGACGTAAGTTATCATTTTTTTCGAAACGTGAACCATTAACTGCGCCGGCATCGTATCCGCCGTGCCCAGCATCTATAACTATTGTTGCCATGACTATAGTTATGGTAGAAACATTTTTTTTGTGACAACCATAAACTGATAATAGTTCAAAAGGAGAAAATAAAGGAGAAAATATGGGAGTAGGATTTTTAAAAATTTCAGCGACTACAGGGAACGGCGTGGGGCCAGTAGCAAATGGTTCTTACATAATTAAAGATAAAAATGGTGCGGTTTTATATACGGGGTTAACCGATGAAAACGGTGACAGTCCGGTTTATTCTTTACCGGCACCAGACACTGAATTTTCACAAATGCCTCAGTCACGGGTTACACCTTATGCACTGTATGACGTGTCATTGCGGCAAAAAGATTTCCAAAGTATCGATAAAATTGATGTTCAGGTATATGACCAAATTACCACGGTTGTGGCTTTGAATTTAGAACCTTATATTACCGGGCAAGATGATGCGGACCAAAGTTTTGTTACTCCGCCACCAAGTGTAGCTTTGCCAACGACCACTAGGGGACAAGTTGGTACTAATCAACTGCCAGATGGTAGGGTTTTAAGTAGTGTTATTGTGCCGGATTATATCACTGTTCATTTGGGGACACCAAGTAGTAGGGTTAGCAATGTGCGTGTTCCATTTATTGATTACATAAAAAATGTAGTATCCAGTGAAATCTACCCAACTTGGCCAACTAACGCTATTTTGGCGAACATTGCTGCAATTGTTACCTTTGCTTTGAATCGAATTTATACTGAATGGTATCGTTCACGTGGTTATGATTTTGATATTACCGCTTCAACAGCTTTTGATATGGCCTATGG
>JAFUJE010000124.1 GCA_017473795.1 Clostridia bacterium | reverse complement strand
ATGGTGGTTTTTTCTTCGTTGGTTTGGAAGACACTACCTTTCACCACTTTATTAACATAATGAGCATAATTCTTATCGTTTAAAAGACGCTCTGCTTCATTGCTTAATAATTCACGGACAGTACTTTGACCAAGATTAACATCGCCACTTTGACTGTTCCAAACAGCACCGGCATAACCGTTTGACCAAATGTTTGAACCGTCTTTAGCGATACCGGCATCGTAAGATTTATTTGTTTGATTGAAAGCCGAACTGGTAAATGGGTCAACCATCCAAAAAGTTGCGACATTTTGGTCGTCGTTAACATAAACAACATGCCATTCATAACCGAAGAATTTAAAGATATAATTCGCATTAATGGCTTTTTTTAAATAATCTTTATCAACTGTATAATTACCTTTGGCATCAAATAAATCAACATCAGTAAGCAAACTGGCATCAGCCGCATTTAAAGCCAAGGCTTGAGCGTGGAACTGCATTGCCGGAACAGTTGCCCCCACCATAACTAAAACTGCCAAACAAACCATTGCAATACTAAATAATAAATTTTTAAGTTTCATAATTAATCCCCTTTCGAATATAATGATACCCGAAAAAGGGGGATAAAGTCAATCCCCCTGCTTAATTTTTTTCAACATTTTTTGTTCAGACTTGCTGAGTGCTGGTTTTTCTGCTGATTTAACTTTTACCGGAGCAATGCTATCACCTTTAGCCAAAACTTTTTTCGGCTTAACTTGATCAAACGCCGATTGCTTAGCCGTAATTCCGTCTGTACCTTCCGTCGCACCAAACACACGCTTAGCCATAGAGTGCACCAATTCTTCGGAACTTAAGGTATCAATCGCTTCTTTTAATTTTTCAGAATCTTCCTCAAAATCTGCATGTTCAATAAAATCTTTCGCATTAGCTTTCGCATATTGTTGTTCCATAAATTCGGCTTCTGCTTCTGCAGTGCGCTTTGCAATGTTTTTCGCTGTCACCTTGCGTATTTCATCATGTTCTTTTAAACGTTGCGTCAGTTTTTCCATACCGATAATCAACAGCCATAACAAACCCAAACCGACAACACTTAAAATTAGCCATAACCATTCCATACCAATAACTTAGCGTGAATCAGCCTTTTTGACAACTTATTTTACAGTGGATACGGTTTCTTCTGCCACGTTTTTTGTCTTTTTATCACGACAGAATATTGCGTAGAAAGCCGGAACAACTAACAAGGTCGTAACCGTACCAAACAACAACCCACCGATAGAAACAACTGCCAACGGTTGCATTAATGCACCACTACCACCGGGATTAAATAACGACCACCCGAAAGCCATTGGCACCATTGCCAAAATTGTCGTTAATGCGGTCATGAAAATTGGTCGGACACGGGTACGAACAGCGGAGACTAAAGCTTCTTTTACTGACAAACCGTCACGACGTGCTTGATTAGTATAGTCGACAGCCAAAATTCCATTATTGATAACAACGCCCATCAGAATTAAGCAACCAATTAAAGCTGGTAATGATAACGGCATATTACACATTGCTAACAAGATGAAGGCACCGGTGAAGCCCAAAGGCACACAAATCAAGATAATAAACGGCATCAAGAATGATTGGAAAATTGCAACCATAACTAAATAAATCAACAAGAAACCAACCAACAAAGCCATTCCCATGGACGAATAAGTTTCGTTCATTTGTTCTTCAAAACCATTATCAAGGATTGATACCGCTTGGTCTTTAAATTCGTCGCTGTTCATCAATTCATCTAAGTATTGATTTAAGGTTGCTTGAATTTTTGTGGTATCGGCACTCGGGTTAGCCTTAACCGAAATAGTTGCTGCATAACGACCATTACTCTTTACAATTTTATGACCTTTGTTTTGGTCGTACACGACACTACGAATACCCAATTCGTCCATTTGGTCGGTAAATTTTTCTTCCAATGCCACACTGAAATCATCTAAGACACCGCAAGCAACATCATAACTACCGGCATCGACAGTCAAAGTTACGGAAACTTCGCTGGCCATAAACGTACTTGCCATTGAAGAAGTACCAACATCAAAATCGGCAAAATTAGCGTTTTCGTAGGCTTGCAAAGCATTATAAAGTTTTTCACTGGCTTGGTCAGTGGTTAAACTGCGTTTATCTTTTAATTTAATATCCACAGTCATTTGCGATACACCACCCGACAGAACATTAGTTCCCGAATCATACGAAACGACGCATTTTTCAATATCGTCACCCAAGGTAGCAATAACTTTTGCATATAACGGGTCAGCCAATTCTTCTTTAATTTCATCTTCCAATTTTCCGGTTGCACTTAAAGTTGCGGAAATGCTTAAGGTACCTTCGTCGGTAGACGGCATAATAATAAAACCATTAATGAATAGTAAACAGGCCGAACCCACAAAGAGAATCATTGCCAAAGCCACAGTCAACCACTTTTTGTTAATTGCAAAGCGCACAGTTTTGTTAAAAGCATGGTCAACACCCGCCATAAATTTTTTCCAGCCCAAACGTACTTTTTGCGTAAAGGTCGGTTTCTGTTCTGCGGCAACCACCACGGCCTTAGGTGTTTTCGGGTTAATTTTAAAGGTAGCCACGATTGATGGCAAGAACATGACTGCCACAACAAAAGAGCACAGCAAGGATAAAATGATAACCCAAACTAAATCAATGAAAATTTGCATCATCAAACCTTCCAAGAAGAACATCGGGAAGAAAACACAAATTGTCGTCAGAGACGATGCCAACATTGCCATCATAATTTGGGAGGCACCTTTAATACAGGCTTCTTTTAACGGCATACCTTTGTTGCGTAAACGGAAAATGTTTTCCAAAACTACAACCGAATTATCGACTAACATACCAACAGCAAGAGCCAAACCAGCCATAGAAATAATGTTCAAATTAATGCCCATAAAGTACATTGCAATAAAAGTTGCAACCAAAGCCAACGGAATCGAAATACCAATCGACAAAGTCATTTTCAAGGAACGCAAGAACAAGAACAAAATTAATAAAGCCAATAAACCGCCAACTACCAAATTTTCACCGACGGAGCCAATTGACTGGTTAATGTAATCGCCTTGACTGCTGGTAATATCATAACTGAAGCCCGGATTTTCGGCTTTTAATTTTTCTAAGGTTGTAATAACGTTAGTACAAACTTCGGTCGTCACCGCATTACTACTTTTTTGGATTGAGATACTGTAGGTCGGCACCAATTTATCATCTTCACCCTGCCAAGCCTGGTCATTGTTGGTCATACTACTTTCGATATTGGAAGAAACCGTTCCCACACCCACAGTTGTCGAAACCTTGCTCAAAACTTCGTTTTCTAACCATGCTTGGCGTTCATCATCACTGCCTTCCCCGGTATAAGATACCGTAACGTTCAAAACAGGCATCAATGATGGGTCAATTTTTAAAATCATTTTGCTAAATTCAGCACCATAATCCGTGACACTGTTTAAATTCATATTATCAAAAGCCAACGACAAAGCCGTCAAATCCACGGTCGCATCGCTGTTGTATTCCAAAGTAATCATCACCAAACCAACCGATAACATGGTCGTGCTGTTTGTATTTTGAATCCCGTTCACGCTGGACAAAGCCGCCAACGACTTATCAGTTAAAGTTTCCATTTGGTCAGCATCGGGTAAAACACTCGCCAAAATTTGTTGCTGAGTTGTTTGATTCATCATGATACCGAAATAAGCACCGGCTAAAACATTTGTCTCGGAAAGCGATTCTTTATCCGCCGTTCCTACCAAAACAGCACGTAATTCACTTTCATGAGTTGCCAATAAATCTTCTTTACCACTGTATTGTGTTGCCACTGCCTGTTTTGCCATGGTAATCGCCTGGTCATTTACCTGCTCCATTAAGTAATTTTCGTTCGGGCTTAAAACCACAACGGCATAAGGCAAATTCATAGACGGGAACAAGTCAACCGACATGCGGGAGAACGCAAAAACGCCCAACACAATAATTGCCATAATACAGACAAAAACGGTGTACGGTTTTTGTACACCGATTTTGGCAAACCAACTTTCCTTAATATTTTGGTCTAATACTTCTTGATTTTTTTCCATAAATACTAATTATGTACCCGACTATTTAATTTGTCAATTGCGGATAAAAAAAGACTTGTGTTTTCACAAGCCTTTGGAAACAAAAGTAATTATTAAAAATTATTTTTGTTTGGTTTTGGTAGTTTTCTTTTCAGTGCCGGTTACAGGAGCCAAAGTTTCTTTGATTGAGGTAAACAAACTGGCAACGTTGGCTAAATCATTAGGCACAATAATTTTCGTGGCTTCACCGTCCGCCATAACTTTCAACGCTTCGTAACCTTGTAAAGTTAAATAAGCAGCGTCAGGTTTGGCTTCCATAATTTTTTGAATTGCACATTTTTGACCTTCGGCTTCGGTTAACAATGCAATTTTACGAGCTTCTGCTCTTAAAATTTCTGCTTCCTTTTCACCTTCGGCAACCAAAATTTTACTGCGCTTTTCACCTTCGGCCAACAAAATATTTTCACGACGTTCACGTTCAGCACGCATTTGTTTTTCCATACTTTCTTGAATCGCTGCCGGTGGTAAAATGTTTTTCAATTCCACACGATTAACCTTAATCCCCCATGGGTCGGTAGCCGTATCAATAATTTCACGCATTTTTGTGTTTACTGTGTCACGACTGCTTAAAGTTTCGTCCAATTCCAATTCACCAACAATGTTACGCAAAGTGGTAGCGGTCAAATTTTCAATCGCCAACATCGGGCGTTCAATACCATAAGTATACAATTTTGGATCCACGATTTGGAAAAAGACCACACTGTCAATTTGCATTGTAACATTATCTTTCGTAATTACAGGTTGGGGTTTAAAATCGGCCACTTGTTCTTTCAAAGAAATCATCGGCAAAGCACGGTCGATAAACGGCACGATAAAACGTAAACCGGTTCCCAAGGTACGATGATACTTACCAAAACGTTCCACAATTATGGCAGTTCCTTGCTTTACAATACGAATTGACATTGCTAAGATGACCGCAACTGCAGCACCAACAACAAGAATAATTGGCAATAAAATTTCTAAGTTCATTTATTTTCCCTCCTTATTTACCGGCTTGCTCCACGGCAACCGGTTTTACAATCATCTTGTTACCTTCCACACGTTCAATGGAAACAAGATCATCTTTCTTTAAATCAGCATTACAAACCGCAATCCAAACAACGTCATTAATTTTAATTGAGGATTTACCCTCGACAACATCAGCCAACAAGCGTGTTGTTTTACCAAAATTTTGGTCGATGTTGGTTGGGATTGTGGGCTTTTTCATTAATTTTTTGACCAATGGTCGAGTTGCAATAATGGCAATACAAGCCACAACAAAGAAGACGGCTAACTGCCAAGTAACGTCGACGCCGCAAATTGCCAAAATCAAAGCCACAACTCCGGCAAACGAGAAGCAGCAAGAACAAAAATCGACCGTAAAAAATTCTAACAATAAAGTAGCAGCAATCACTACTGACCAAATGGTAATCATTGTAACTGTCATACTTTATATATAGCAATATCTAGGATTTATGTCCACTTTTTTTTGTTTGTAAGGCGTTAATGCGTTCCCGATATTGAATCGCCAATTCAAAATTCAAGTTCGCACTGGCGGCATTCATTAAAGCGGTTAACTGCTCGACCGACAAATTATCGTCCGAGTTTTCGTGCTTTTCTTTTTTGGTAATATACAATAAATTCTTAATCGAACTATAAACAGTTTTTGGTGTAATGTTATGTTGCGTATTGTATTCCGTCTGGATTTGACGGCGGCGAGCCGTTTCGTCCATTGCGGCTTTCATGCTGGGCGTAATCGAGTTAGCGTACAAAATTACCCGAGCGTTAGCGTTACGTGCCGCCCGTCCGATTGTTTGAATCAAAGCACGGGTAGAACGGAAGAGCCCTTCTTTATCCGCATCGAGAATGGCGACCAATTCAACTTCCGGCAAATCCAAACCTTCCCGTAACAAGTTAATGCCCACAATGACGTCAAACTGGTCTTGTCGGAACGCAGTTAAAATTTCTGTACGTTCTAATGTGTCAATTTCACTGTGCAAATAACGTACCCGGACTTGGTTTTCGGTTAAAAATGCCGTCAAGTCTTCCGCCATTTTTTTGGTTAAAGTTGTAATTAAGATTTTACCCTTACCGGCTGCTACAGCACGAATCTCGTTTAGAACGTCACTGACCTGGTGGTCTTTTTCCCGAACAATCACAACCGGATCCAATAAACCCGTCGGTCGAATAATCTGTTCCACCACATGCTGCCCCGCTAATTCCAGTTCATACTTTTCGGGGGTCGCCGATACGTAAATACACTGTCCTAATCGCTCATTGAATTCTTGGAAATTTAAGGGGCGGTTATCGTACGCTGACGGTAAGCGGAACCCAAAATCCACCAAAACTTTTTTACGGGCTCGGTCACCGTTATACATACCACGAATTTGCGGGACAGTAATATGTGATTCGTCAATAAAAACCAAATAATCCTTAGGGAAATACGACATCAAGGTATACGGCGGTTCACCCGGTTGGCGTCCGTCAAAATAACGTGAATAGTTTTCGATACCTTTAACAAAGCCTAATTCAGCCAACATTTCTAAATCATAGTTAGTACGCTGCGTAATACGGTGACTTTCCACTACCATATTGTGGTCGTCAAAGAATTTCTTTTGCACGATTAAATCGGCACGAATTTTTTCGATTGCTTCCCGTAAGCGTTCAGAGCCCACCGCAAAGTGTGAAGCCGGATAAATGGCGATATATGCTAATGAAGAAATTTTGTTACCAGTTAAAGCATCAATCTCAAAAATTTTTTCGATTTCGTCGCCCCAAAACTGAACACGCACCGCAACGTTAGAAGCATAAGAAGGAATAATATCCACCACATCACCATGCGCCCGAAAACTGCCCCGCATAAAATCTACATCAGCCCGTTTGTATTGGTTATCCACCAAACGCTTGACTAGGTCACGGCGGTTCATTTCCATGCCGGGACGTAAGGATATCCCTAATTTGAAATACTCTTCCGGTTCGCCCAAACCATAGATACAAGAAACCGAAGCAACCACAATGGTATCATTACGCTCACACAAAGACGATGTTGCTGCATGGCGCAGTTTATCAATTTCGTCATTGATTGCCATATCTTTTTCGATATAAGTATCAGTCGCCGGCAAATAAGCTTCGGGTTGATAATAATCATAATAACTGACAAAATATTCAACCCGGTTTTTTGGAAAAAATTCCCGGAATTCGTTACATAATTGAGCCGCTAAAGTTTTGTTATGGGCAATCACCAATGTCGGTTTATTCACATTTTTGATGACATTCGCCATGGTAAAAGTCTTACCGCTACCGGTAACGCCCAACAAAACTTGATGTTGCACACCGTTCTTAACCCCTTGAGTTAAAGCCTGAATTGCTTTGGGCTGGTCACCTGTCGGCTGGTATTGAGAAACTAATTGGAAATCCATAATTAATTATTTACCAATTGATTGAAAAATTTTGGTCAAAATCAAAGTTACAATCACACCACCAACAGTTAAAGCCAGTTTCCATAATACCGACTTCATCATTTGGCGTTTTTGCGATTGACGTTCACGGTCAAAAGCCGCCCCACGCATAGTTAACGAAACCAAGAAATAAATTCGTCCGTCTTTCTCTTTCTTTTCGCATTCGATATAATCGTCCAAAGCCAAATTACTCATCACTACGTCCAACTGGCGGGCGGTAATTTCAAGTTTAGGCATTAAAGCCGCCAATATTTCCTTGGGGGTGAAAATTCCTTTGTTTTCACCCTTGCATTTTTCGAAAATATAGGACATGACACGGGATTCGGTCTTATTTAACATCGTCTTTTGGAGCCTCTACTTTTTTTGGTGCTTCTGCTTTTGGTGCTGCGATTTTTTTAGGAGCCTTTTTCTTATCTTTAGCAACACGTGGTGTGTCAGTGAAACGGGTTTCACGAGCAGTTTTTACAAAGTAGTAAATTACACCAGCCAACAAACCAAGAGACAAGACAACTAAGATAACACCCCAAACATTATTCAAATTGTGGTTACGGTTAGTTACATCAACGTCAATCGTAAATTCGATTGAAGATGAAACCGTGCTCTTAGTGTATTCGTTGTACATCGAAATATTAACTTTGTAGGTACCGCTACCCTTGCTCAAGTCAAATTTATATTTGAAGGT
>JAFUJE010000123.1 GCA_017473795.1 Clostridia bacterium | reverse complement strand
TCATTGCAATTTATGCCATGTTGTTGTCCAGTATTTTAGGTCCAATCTTATACATCTTTGTGGTTGTTCTTTTGTTGTTGGCTATGGGGTGTATGTTGGTCTTTACCGTGGGGGCGGTTGTTGTGATTCCGGGTAATCCGCTGGGTAAAGTGTGGGCGCTGTTTCAAACGATTACCGGTGCTAATGATTCGATTATGTGGTTGACGGCACAGATGTTTAATGCAACCAAGTGGGTGGCTTTGGTTGGGGTTGCTGTATCTTTGTTATCAATTACCTTAATTAGCGTCAGCAAGAAACAACCCAAAGTTGGTAAGATTATTTTGTTATCGCTGGCAATTCTTGTGATGTTAATTGTGTTTGCCTTTCAAGTATTGACAGGAGGTGTGCAATGGTAAAATTAGAATTGGAATTTGTGGGTTTAAAATCTTTGGAAGGTTATGTAACTGTTGACGGTAAATACGTCAAATTAAAAAAGGTCAAGGGTAAATATTTTTGCAATCTAGAAACTAACCAAGAAAAGAGCGAAGTTATCATTTACAAATCGCACGAATATACCAGCAAACATTGGTTCTTATGGAATGCTTTCTGCTTCTTGATTAGTTTATTCGGTTTGTTTGATACTGGCTTTAACAAAAAATGTTTAGTGCAAGATGTGCGCTTTACAATTAGCACGATGCAAGATACTCGTGCAGTTATTCGTCGCCAAAATTTTGTGGACGGTGGTGCGATGGTTAATGTCGAAACTTCGGCGGCGATTGGCATGATTACTAATCAACAGTACTATGATAAAGCGGCAAAAAAGAAACATAGTATTATGAACAAAGCCAAAATTGCGCTTGCGGCGGTCGTTGTTTTAGCGGTTACTTTATTGTTGATTTAAAAAAGGAGTAGCAAAATGAAAGTATTTATTAAAAACAAATTAATCTCTTGGGGTGGTTCTTCCACTGTTTTAAACGAAAATGAAGACCCAATTTTCAATGTAAAAGGTAAAGTTTTTACTTTTACCAAAAAGAAAAAAATTTATGATATGCAAGGTAATTTGCTTTATGTCGTTCGTAATCGCTTTTGGAATTTCTTTGCGGATAAAGTTTTTGTTTTTGATGCTAATGGCGAAAGGGTGGCAACCATTAATAAAAATAAATGGAGTTTCAATTTCAACTACGAAATTTTGGATACCGCCGACGAAATGTCAATTGATGGCAAGTTCTTCAGCCTGCACAGCAGTATTATGAAAAACGGACAATCGGTAGCGACTATCAGCCGTGAATTTACTTTGGTCCGTGACGCTTTTACTTTGGAAGCCGACGAAAAAGATATTCCGTTCTTCACAGCCTTGGTGATTGCTTTTGATAACATCAAAGATAAAAAATTGAAAGACGATTAACGAGAAAGGAGATTATATGGACGTTATTTTAGAATACAAACACGTTAATAAAAGTTTCGGAAATAAGCAGGTTTTAAAAGATATTAACTTGCAAATTCCGGCACGTAAGGTGGTGGGTTTGCTGGGAAAAAATGGCAGTGGTAAATCGACCTTGTTTAAATTAGCTAATGACTTGTTGACCGTAAGTAGTGGTGAAATTTTGGTGGCGGGGCAACCGGTCGGCGTAGCGAGCAAGCAGGTAATTTCTTATTTGCCCGAACGTACCTATTTAGACCCGAGTTTAAAAGTCAGTGATGCGTTAAATTTGTTTGCAACTTTTTACCAAGATTTTGACCGTGTCAAAGCGGAAAAACTTTTGGTGGATTTACAATTAGACCCAAATATGCGCTTAGCCAAAATGAGTAAAGGTATGAAAGAAAAAGTACAGTTGGTTTTGGTGATGAGTCGTAAAGCCCAAATT
>JAFUJE010000122.1 GCA_017473795.1 Clostridia bacterium | reverse complement strand
TTTTATGGCTTTAATTTTTGACTTACAAAAAATAACTGGCGGACAAAAAGCCAATGACACCGAACTGCTTTTAAGTATGCCTTTTAAGAGAATTGAAATTATAATCGCAAAAACCTTGTCAAGTTTCGTGTTTAATTTAGCGTTTGTGATTTTGTTTTTTTTGCCAAGCGTAATTGCTTATTTGGTTTATACGCCTTTTAATTTAGCCGCAATACTATGATGTTCGGTAGTATTACTGCTGATTCCTTTAATGGCGGTGGGTTTGTCCGCAATTATTGATTTTCTAGTAAGTGTTTGTTTTTCTAATACAAAATTTGGAAATATTGCTAAAGCATTTTTTACAATATTTACTTTAATTGCCGTGATTGCAATTTATGAATTCTTTTCTTTTAACCTGGAAAATCCAGTAGTAATGAATAATGTTGTTAATTGGATTATCACATTTAATCCTGTCATAATGATACCAGTGATAATTATTGTTTTATTAATTTTCATTTTAGGATGTTGGCTTAATTCGTTACTTTTAAAACGTGAAAACCGTACAACTCGATTTAAAAAGACAGCAATCAACAAAAAGGTAACAACACCATTAAGATCACTATTAAAGAACGAAACTAATCGATACTTTAATTCTCCTTCATTAATGATTAATACTTTAATCGGACCTTTAGGCATTGTTGCTATGACTGGTTGGCTTATAATCGATCAATGCAAATCCATTTTGCCATTAGTTTCCGCTTTAGGATTACCAACCGATATTGTTTATTTATTTATAGGTTTAATCTTTGCATCGCTTGTTGATTTGACATATCCTGCAGCTGTATCAATTTCACTCGAAGGAAAACAACTGTGGATATTACGCAGTATGCCAATTTCTGCCGGAACAGTTTTAACAGCCAAAGCATTGTTTAATATAATACTGGTTGTTCCATTAATAATTATTTGTGGTATTGCCTTACAGATTGGATTAAAAATTTCAATTTTAAATTTAATCATTATGATGATAATTCCATGTTTAACAGCTGTATTAATTTCTTATGCTGGTGTTTTAGTTAATTTATGGTTCCCAAAATTAGAATACGAAAACGAGAATACATTACTTAAACAAAGTACAAGTGCTGTGATAATGATGTTTGCAGGGATATTTTTAATCTTTAGTTTAATTGGTTTAAGTATTTGGCTTTTATTCTGCAATTTATCTTTTATTGTTGTTGCAATAATTTTAATCAGTATTCTTTTAATTATTACTGCATTAGTAATAGCTTTATCATATACAATAGGGCAACGCATTTTTAATCACTTATAACAAATACTATATAGGAGTGAAAAAAATTTTTGTCATAACTTCTGTGTGTTTAGTTTTTTTAGTTACTATATGGTTACTGTTTTACTATGTTTTATATCCAGTGAAATACAAAAACGAAATTATTATTGCAGCAAAAACATACAATGTTGAGCCTGCTTTAATAGCCGCAGTTATTAATGCAGAAAGTAGTTTTGATAAAAATAAAGTTTCCGTAAAAAATGCAGTCGGTTTAATGCAATTATTGCCGTCAACGGCTGCTTCTTTAACTGACCAAGAAGTTAATTTGTTTGACCCAAAAACAAATATTTCATTAGGTGTTAAATATTTATCTTACTTAATTAAAAAATTTAATGATACAGAAACCGCATTATTTGCATACAACGCAGGCGAGGGGAATGTTGCAAGGTGGCTTTCAGAACAAGGTGTAACACAATTACGTACTTGTCCTTTTAAAGAAACAAACGCTTACGTTGCAAAAATTAAAAAAACTTTACAATATTATAACAATCGAATTTAGTCAATTTTTGGCAATATCTGTCATATGCATTGGTATGGAAAATGCAACAAAAAATTGGGAACAAATGACATATCCTTTTTTTAATTTAAAATTAAATTATGCGTTAGATGCTTTGGAACCTTCCATCGATAGTAAAACTATGCGTGCACATTATGAATTGATTTTAGAAAGTTATATCAAAAACCTTAACGAAATTTTGGAAAGCAGACTAGAACTACAAAATATGACATTATGTGAATTATATGATTACGCCAAAGTTAATCAAGACAATCTGTTATCAGAACAAGTCGGCGGTGTGTATAATCACTTCTTTTATTTTACTGGATTACGTCCATCAACAGGGCAAATTGTAATTGGGATTACACCACAAGCCACACAAAAAATTACTTCCAATTTTGGTGGATGGAAAGAGTTTAAGCAAAAATTCGCCGAAACAGGGTTAAATCTTGCTGGATCGGGCTGTGTTTGGCTAATTAAAAATCATAATAATGGCTTAGAAATTATAACTACAACGAATCAAAACATACCAGAAAATTGTACGCCTGTTTTATGTTTAGACATTTGGGAACATGCTTATTTTTGTAAGCATTTAAATTCACGCCAAGCTTATATCGATGCTTTTTGGAATATAATTGACTGGGTTAAATTTAGTGAAAAAATATAAGTTATTTTAAATTTTCAGGGTTTAAGCATTCTAATTCTGGTAAGACGAACAAGCCGTTATCACGAATCAAGACGTCATCAAAGTATATTTGACCACCATTATATTCTGGACGCATTGATAATACGATATCCCAGTGATTTTGACTTACATTACCGTTTGGAGCGTCATCATAGGCGTTCCCCAATGCCATGTGAATAGACCCGGAAATCTTTTCATCAAATAAAGTATCGTACATCGGTTTATTAATGAAAGGATTTACGCCGAAAGCGAATTCACCGACATAACGTGCACCTTCATCGACGTTTAATTCTGCGGTTAATTCAGCTGTGTGTGATGAACTTTCTTTTACGACCTTACCATCTTTAAATTCCAAGGTAATATCATCATGAATAATGCCTTTATGCAATGATGGAATATTAAAGTGAATTTTGCCATTAATTGAATTTTTTAATGGGGAAGTGTAGATTTCTCCGTCAGGAATATTACAAGAACCAGAACAAATTACCGCTGGTTGACCTTTAATTGAAAATGTTAAGTCGGTATCCTTGGCAACCAAACGTACTTTATCAGTCTTTTCCATTAACGTTTTTAAGTTCTGCATCGCTTTATCCATTTTAGAATAGTCCAAAGTACAAACATCAAAAAAGAAGTCTTCAAAAGCACTACTTGGCATTTGTGCTAATTGAGCCAAGGCTGGGTTTGGATAATTCAAAATTACCCAATTTGTCTTGCAGACACGTGTATCCATGTGAATTGGTTTACTGTAGAATCTGCTGTAAATTTGCTTATTTTCATCTGGGACGTCGCTACTTTCAAACTTATTCATTGGAGAACTGATACCAATATATGCTGATGCACCTTCAAACAAAGGCATAGTATATTCACAGGCTTTCTTGGCTTGTGTTTCTGTCATTCCCATCATTACTTCACGGCTGATTTCGCTATCGCTTAAACGTACAAAAGGGTAGGCACCAATTTCGTAAGTTTGACGGACTAATTCCTTAACTAAATCTTTAGCTTCGGTACTGGCTTCAATAATCAAAGTTTGTCCTTTTTGTAATTTACAACTGTAGTTTAATAAGTTACTAGCTAATTTTACAATTCGTTGATCTTTCATTATTTCACCTCTATTTTAAATGTATTCAATTTGCCAACTTTAATTTTGACTGGTTTTGTCAAAATATAACTAATTGTTAATTTTTCTTTGGTATCAATATCGCTAACGGCACCTGCTAAAATTAAACGTTTTATTTCGACATTTGATGCAAATTTGCCAGTAGACGCAATAGCATTAATTAAAGTAGTATTGGGTGCAACAGTTACAGTAACAAAATCATCATCTGTTAATTCACGTTTTGAAAACTTACGTTCAAAATTTTCACGTTCTGCACGTCCAATATCTAAATTATTACCATCAATTGAAACAAAATAAGTTGCCAATTGTTTTTTTGCTTCTAAAGGATTTGTTTCGATAAATTTAATTAAGTCCGGAATTTCTTCGCTATATAAATAACCAAATGCCTGATAATATTTTAACAATAAACTATCTGGCAAAGACATAAACTTACCGAATTTATCCGTAGCCGATGAACTGACAGCAATATAGTTATTAAAACTTTTACTCATTTTACGGCCATCGCCACTTAATCCTTCTAAAATTGGGGTACCAATCGCAATTTCCGGTTTCTGTTGATATATTTCTTGAACCAGACGACATTGCGAGAAATTCAATAGTTGGTCGATTCCACCCAATTCAACATCTGATTTAAGATTAACAGAATCAAGCCCCATTAAAACAGCGTAAACAACCTCAGCCAAAGAAACGTTTTCAATACGATTACGGAAATCTTCACGTTGTGTAGCAACAGCAAGCTTTATCCGTTGGAGAACAGACAAAAATTCTGTCAAAGAAGTTTTTAGTAACCAGTTACTATTTTTATGAATATTAAGCTTTTTAATATTAATGTATGGAGCTATTTGCTGTGTGTAAGTTGCTAAGTTTGCGGCAATTTGTGCGTCAGTAATCATTGCACGTTCTGTATTACGTCCACTAGGATCGCCAATTTTGGCGGTAAAATCACCAATAATAAAATCAATATTATGACCAAATTTCAAGAAAATGTTTAAAACGAAAATAGGGCATAGGTGACCGATGTGAATGTCTGCTCCTGTTGGATCTATACCAAACTTAACATTTAATTTTTTATTTAACATAGTCGAATCAATG
>JAFUJE010000121.1 GCA_017473795.1 Clostridia bacterium | reverse complement strand
CCATAGAAATCGGTGCTGTCAAAAACAGCCAATAATTTCATGCCGTTACCATATAACATGGTTGTTAAATTGTTTTGTGCAGCTGATACTAAATTTTGCATTTCGCCACCTAACAAAGAAGCAAATGCATTTGGATCCAAAGACGCCGCTTTTAAAGCTTTATCACTGATTTGGAAAGTACCATATAAATTTTTCAAAGGTACAGATAATTCGATTGATTTATCATTTTCACCAACCGGTAAGTCACCAGTTTCGGTACCTGCACCGACTGCTGCTTGCCCGCAACGAATGCTAACCTTAGCATTTTTACCACTTGCGGTACGAGTGTTTTCTTCCACCATTGTTAAAAATGGATTTGTTTTTTTATTAATGTCGTTAATAACAGTATCCAAATAGATATTTTTTAACGCATTTTCTGCTGTTGCAATTGTAATCATTTTGAAACTCCTTTTTTGAAATATTCACAAGCCAACCGATCGGCCTGCACCAAAGTGGTCGGCTTTTTTTCTTTAGCGAAGTCAAAGGCAGACGAAGAACTGGTCAATACAGCGGGCGCCTCCACAGCATTGTTCTGTAATAAATACTCCCGAATGATATCCTCCCGGCTGGGCATGGAGTTTATTTTCTGTTCCAGTTCTTTGTAAGCCTGTGCCTTTTTTGTGAACGCACTTTGCAATTCACTGTAAGACTTTTGGAGTGCATTGATGTCCACACTGGGTTGTATCGCCGCTTGTTCCAAAGTCGTATCTGTGTTTTCCGTGGTTACTTGTTCATTTTGTACTTCCATTTTCCACTCCTAAAATTGCTAAGATTTTTTGACCAACTTGTTCGTAAACATCTTCAATACTTTGGATAGGACGTCGTAGTTGTCGTTTCGCTAATTCGTTGTAAATATTAAGGGTTCCTTCCCCAACCATCGCACGTCCAGCCATACTGGATAATAAATCTCCTCCGCAACTGATTGTGTTAAACTCTGCCAACAAGCGGTCTTCTTCTTTGGTTAATTCATCCGGAATAACTCCTGCTTCCATAAATTTTGGTTCACGATAGCCTTGTTGATAAACAATAATTTTACCTGGACATAATCCGTCAATTTCCAAACTGTCAATATCGACACTGCCATCTTCAACCGCCACCACACCACAAGCCATACGACTCATGAATTCAGCACGACGGTTCTTAATGGCATTGTAAGCACGTTGCACGGGAATTATACGATCGACAACAGATTTTCCAAAGAACTGACCGGCAACCAATTCGCTGGTACCACGTACAAACGGGAACGGATATGGCAACGGTCCATCGTAAACTAAACTTTGTTCACGAACAATAGTAAGATGATCCCTTGTCCATTTTTCAATAACTAATTGATCGTCCACCTTTTTCGCATGAATAATAGATTTAATCTCAGCCAAGTTGGAAACGTCTAACTTATCCGGATAAATTTCAAATGGTGAACAAACTGTAATCATCGGTTGATGATCTACCTTGGTAACCTTGTAAAATACAGATCCTGTGACTTCCTGCCAAAAGTTACCTTCTTCGATTAAACGTTTAAAACGCAACTTCTCAAAAACAGCACGGACAAGTTCATCTTGTACCTTCGGTTGAACTTCGGCCAAAATGGCTAAACGATTTTCCACCAAAGGTCCGATATGGTTAAAACTTTCGGTAGACTGCCAGTAATATTGTTTATAATAGTCCACATATTGGTCACCATTATAAAAATTCAAATTATTTTTCCATTTGTTTTCCAAGCCAATTCGTGCTTCTTTACGTGATTCGTAATCATTAATAACAGCATCAATGATTTGTCTTTTGCTTTGTTTATTACTTTGTTTAGATTGCATTTCTCCTCCCCGTCAGTATTAAATCACAACTTTTTCGACATGAAGCGTTTTCCTGCCAGTCTTTTGATTAAATCTTTTTTGGCTTGTCCTAAATTATTCAGCGCCACAGCCTGCCCCGGTGCAATACGCTGCCAATCCATCACAACATAGCGCAAAGCATCAATCGTGTGGTCATTAACTTTTTGTGGTTGTTCTCCATCTCCCCAATAATAACCACGCAACTCACCGATCAAATGCACGCAATTTTTAAAGACAAACAAACTACGTTTGCCGTCAGCGTTACCAAAACACGCTTTCATCTCTAATAATCCTTGTGCCAGATTTTTATTTACATTGGTATCCACGGCTAAACCGTGATTACGGTACTGCATTGCAGTCGAGATTTCACACGCAGAAGTCTTTTGGTTGGCCGCACTATCAATTAAAATGCGTACCTGTTTTAAGTCCCAGCCTAGGTTCCGAGTCCGTTCTAAAATAACCTGACTATGATCCGCAACAGTCAAACCAGCCACTTCATAATCACTAACAACGTACAAGTTCTCTCCTACAGCCACTACCCATAAAACGGCAGTGGGATTACGATACCCCGGATCAATAGCAATATAATAGGCATCGGCTGGCGGCAAGATTTGCGGTTCTAGAATATTAGCCAAATCAAAATTCGGGAAAACCAAACCTTCGGCTGCCACAAAATGTCCATGTTGACGACTTTCCAAAACATCAGGTGGTAAATTAGCAATTAAAAATTGTTTTTCTTCTTTGGTTAAATAAGGGTTATCATCCCAACTCATCCAAAAACACGCCAAGTCTTGTAGCCGTTCTTGTCGAAGATAAATTCGGTCATAAACCCAACTGCGTCCTTTCAAAGGTGTCATGGTTACCCAATGAATCCCGCCACGATCTAACAAACGCAATAAGCACTCATCATAAATATCTTCTGGTGGTTCCTCATCAAACCAAACATAATCCAAGGACACACCCTGAAACCGCTCTCGCCCTTGTTCACAGTTACGAAAACCAATCTTACTGACCGATCCAAAAACATTCCGTACCAGAATAAAATCAATAACACCGTGTGCCGGCGTAAATGAACTTCCCGAAACCATAACCGTTTTAACGATCCATTCCGGTGGTAGATACTGTAAAATTTTGGCTTGAGCAACGTCACGTTGAACTTGTCGAGTTAAACTGACCACCCAACCATCACACGCATGATCAACTTTAACAAAAGGATGTAAGCCAGTTGCGTACCAAATTGTTTCCATTGCCCCACAAACACTTTTACCCGTTCGATTTCCCCCAAAGACAAAACGACTTTTGGCTAAGGATTGATGAAACGCTAATTGCTTTTTATGTTGTCGTACTTCACGCATTTGTTGCGGCTGATTTTTTGTTGTTATCGTACGCACCTTAGGTGTAACTGCCAAATTGGGCCAGTTATTGTAATGCAACAAAGGTGCATCGGCCGACAAACTTTTTAGATTAATGACATCATTTTCCATAATTCTCCTGTTCTTACCCTTTATCATGACAGCATGTATCCCTGGCATTTTTATATTTGCTTATTGGCTTCGATTGCAAGTTTTGTATCACTGATATTACTGGCAGTATTTCCGGTAAATTTACCGTTGGTTCCGAAAAAACCAAAACAGATACAACCCAACCAAAGCAATCGGAAAGCCCGTAGTCCAACCCGACGCATAACACCAACTTCTTATTGGGACACATGGGATGATGACAGTGAGGACCTTTAACCTTATAACACAGAAAAAAGCAGTTACCACAAGTAACTGCCACCCAAATATTTTATTAATGGTTTTTAACGGAAATCAGCAAAAGCCGGTTGTCGAACAACTTGTTGCGCCAATTCCAAAGCGTGCTTTTCAATACGTGAAATATAGCTTCGGCTGATGTTTAATTGTTTTGCTACTTCTCTTTGGGGTAAAGCCACATGATCATTTAAGCCATACCTTAAACTGATTATTTTAAATTCACGTTCGCTTAAGTTTTCACGCAAAGCCAATACCAATTTTTTCATTAATTGTTTTTGCATGGCTTCATCAATATCAGACAGCTCACGATCTTCCGTAATAATATCAACTAACGAGATTTCGTTACCATCATGGTCATCACCCAAACTTTCGTTTAAGGATCCCACCATCTGATGTTTTTTAGAAACCCGTAAAAACATTAAAACTTCATTTTCAATACACCGAGAAGCGTAAGTCGAAATTTGTGTACCCTTATCGGCTTTGAAAGAATTAACGGCTTTGATTAAACCAATCGTACCACAAGAAATTAAATCATCAGCTTCCGCAGCACCATTATATTTTTTTACCACATGAGCAACCAAACGCAAATTGTGGCGAATTAAAATATCTTTGGCATTCATATCCCCTGCCCAAAATTTTTGGAAATAAGCCAACTCGTCTTTCTTGGACAATGGCTTGGGGAAAGAGTTTCGGTCGTTAACCATGCCCGAGAAGAAAAGTACTTTGCTTAAAAAGGTAATGAAATTTTCAAAAATCATACCACACTCTATATGCTGTGGTGTTGAAAAGTGTTACTACAACAAGATACAGATAATACCGCCTTTACCGTTGTTAACGACTTTACTGATCGTTCGTTTCATCTGTCTCATAGCATTGGCTGGCATATTTGCAATCTTCGCACCGACACCCTCTTGCATGATTTCATCTAAAGATTTGCCGAAGATTGGTGTCTGCCATACTGCTTCCTTGTTCGTTTGATATTCACGTTCTAAGAATGCCAACATTTCTTTAGACTGCTCTTGTGTCCCAATGGTCGGTGTTACTTCACTACCAACATCAACTTTAATAATATGCAAACTTGGTGCTGTCGCCCGCAATTTCAATCCATAGTTTCTGCCATGTTTGTACAAACGTGGTGTATCTAATTTATAACTATCCAAAGTCGGTACTACTACACCGTAGCCTTTGGTTTCTGCGTCATCAATCGCACTTTTTAATTTGTCATATTCTTTGGCTTTACCAGCTGCTTTTTGAATGTATGCCATTAAGTGCTGTTCGTTTTGAATATTCAAGCCACTTTCCTGCGAAATTAATTTGAAATACAAATCATTCTTAGGAACTAAGTTATACACAATGGTGCCGGTCGCTACATCAATTTCACTGGTTTCCACCGTATCGAAATACGCACTATCGGTACAAACGTTAACAGGGTTATTGTCTGCAACACGGCGTACGGTTTTAGTATAACGGCGCAATCTTTCAATCGCATCAACAATAACAGCGTGAGTGGCAGGCATTACTTGTAACCATTTTGGCATATTAACCTTAAATCCAGTCACCGGGAAATCCGCCAAGACGCCATTAAAAATATCAGTGATTCCATCAGTACTCAAATGTTCTAGGTCCATACCTAAAACTTGGACATTAAATTTCTCACGAATCTCATTACAAATTTGGCGACAGGTTTCACTCTTGGGATCTTTACTGTTAACAACAACGACAAAAGGTTTGCCGTATTGCTTCAACTCAAAAATGACTTTGGCTTCGGCAGTGACATAATTCTCCCGTGGTAATTCAGTAATAGTTCCATCTGTGGTCACCACCACTGCAATCGTACTGTGATCAACAATAACTTTACGGGTGCCAATCTCGGCAGCCTGATCAAAAGGAATTTCAACATCACTCCACGGAGTTTTAACATTGCGAATGTGCCCGTT
>JAFUJE010000120.1 GCA_017473795.1 Clostridia bacterium | reverse complement strand
TTCCGCTTCTTTTTTGGAAACGCCTAACTTTTGACAAAAAACTTCCACTGGTAACCCATCACCGCAAGCAAATAAAATTGCCGTCATTTGATGTGCTAACTCTTGAACACGACTACTCGGAGCACTCGACGTCGCACGTTTATTTTGTGTTTTACATGCCGAATTCGGTGTCGGTAAGGTCAAAATCTCCGTCGCCATAAGCTTCTCCTTTCACAATTTCAATTTCGCCGAAAGCCTGATCTTGTCGGCAAGTCACTAACTGACGTTTCAATAATTCGAGCACTGCCAAGAACGTATTAATGACTTCACTACGAGTAATGTCTTCGTCGAAAAGTTGACTAAACCGTAATTGGTTAATCGTTTTCAAACGACCCACTACATCTTTAATTTTATCGGCTACAGTAAATCTGTCAAGTTTTATTGTGGTCTTTTCGACTTTAGCGGCTTTTTCGCCCACCCGTGCCAAGATAGCCGTAAACGCATTGGTTAAGTCGTCAAAGGTTACTCCGTCCAATTTCCAACTGGTATTGACCTTCATTACGGCCGGCGCACGGTAAAAACGCCCCACGTCGTCCATCGTTTTCAATGTCTCACTGGCATCTTTAAACAAAGCATATTCCGCCATACGTTGACGCAATTGTTCTTCTTCGTCCACTAATTCGGGTTTTTCTTCTTCCAATTTGGGCAAAATTTGCTTACTTTTAATTTCCACTAAAATCGCACCAACTTCAATAAACTCACTCGCCAAATCTAAATCTAAACTCGGTAACTCGGCTAAGTATTCCATGTACTGTGATGTCATGTCCCCCAAACGTACCGTCTTAATGTCTAATTTGTGTTCCCGCACCAACTGCAACAATAAATCAATCGGCCCATCAAAATCGGTTAGATGAACCTTGACGTCTTCATTGGCACGTTGAATCAACCCCATCAAAATTTAGATTAAATAATCAAGCCCCAAAAGTCAAGAAATAAACTGGACAACCAAACTTGCATATACCCCAAAACATCGGTTAAATAAATTACCGCAACCAAAATCAATAAAGCCACTAACTGGTTTTGACGCATAAATTTTACATAGCTACTTTCGGGCGCCAAAGATTCGACCAACTTAAAACCGTCCAAAGGTGCAATCGGTAATAAATTAAACGTCGCAAAAACAATGTTAAACAACATGACAAAGAAGAATAAATTTTCCCAAACCGTTCCCATAGTCAGAACAAAAAAGAACGACGCCACAAAGGCAACCAACAAATTCATTACAATCCCCGCAATTGAAACCAAGAAGCAACCTCTGCGTCTGTTTTTAAAATTCATCGGGTTAATTGGAACCGGCACCGCCCAACCAAAACCAAACAACAAGAAACAAACCGTTCCCATACCGTCCAAATGCTTGGCAGGATTCAAAGACAAGCGCCCCGCAAACTTTGCCGACGGGTCCCCGCACCACAAAGCCATTAAACCATGCGCAACTTCATGCAAAATCAAAGCCGACAAAACCGCAAACACATAGAAAGCCAACAAAGCCAACTTTTCATAAAAACTGCCACTGGTTTGGATAATTTCTAAAAACATGCGCTTGCCTCTTTACTTATGCCTGCCCCAAATTTTTCAAATAATCTTGAATATATTGATTGTCACCAATCTTGGTCAACAAGCTTTCGACAGCAGTCTCTAATTCTGTTTTAGAAATTTCTTTTTCAGGATTCATGTAATCAATTAAAGTTTGAATATTATCCGTTACCGTTCCCACATCGTCACCTTCAAAAATATCTGCCAAAATTCCGTTATTCTCGTCAGATATAACTTCGCTTAAAACATTACTCAAGGTATCTTTAATCTCATCACCGACTTCCGGCAAGTTTACTACGGTGTCTACAATTTCAACGACTGTTTCGGTGTCTAATTCACTTTCCAAGGCACCTAGGATACCGGCAATATCTTCTTCCGCTAAAGTTTCACTGTTTTGTAATTTATCCATAGCACTGCTTAATTGTTCGTTATTCATCAAGTTTGCCGCACTAATCAAACTACGGAATTTGTTTTGCCATGCTTCACGTTCGCCCGTTAATAAATCTGCCAAAGTACCCAACAATTCGCTGTCCTCAGCCATTTTATCCATTTGGAGAGCCACAAATTTTTGTACCGGTTCAAAAGTATTAACCAAGTCATAAATGCTGTTAACCAAGCGGTCAACTTTTTGATATCTAACATTTTCGTAAGTTTCTGTGCCAAATTCAGTTTTGTGTTCGTCGTAATATTCTTCACTAATAATCAATTCACCGATTTTACCAATAACAGCTTGAATGTCCGTTTCTCCGCCATTTAACATATCAGTAATATCCGCAAACAAAGTACGGTTATCACGTAAAACATCGGCGAAAGCTAATAATTCACCACCTAACTTTTCCCAACTACCTTGGTTTTCCCCCTTGGTATATGCCTTTTCACCCAAGAACAAATCGGCTAAGCCATAGACTAAATTTTGAACATCTTGGTCACCTTCAAATGCCTCGTCAAGCATTGAACTGTACATAACTAAGTTTTCCACACCCGGCAAGCCTAACATCTGTGCCAATGATAATTTTTGTAAATTTGTACCCAAAACATTAACAAGCGGTGTTTCGACAGCATATTCGCCACTGGCAACAGCTAAACGGGTCGTAACCAATTCCAAATAATCGTCCCAACTGTTCAAAGTGTTTTGTGCAAAGACATCAACGACAGTTTGAGTTTCGCCACCGTAAACAATTTGATAAGCGGTTACAGCCTCTGCAATATCTAACAAAGTCAAGATATCGTAACGAACTAAATCTAATTTTTTATCGGCAACATATCGTACCAAAACACGCATTCCTTTTTCCAATTCAGCGTATTTGTTAACATCACCTTCGATTTCACGAGTAGTAGCCATGGTTTGAATTAAATTACCGTAGATACTATCCGCAATAACCGTTGTACCTTCCAAATAAGTTTCGTCTTCGCCGAATGGCATATTCAAAACATTATCTAAATCTGCCAAAAACCAGTCCGCCAAATTCAAAAGATTCAAATCAAAAACTTTATTGACAACCGAACGTAAGCGTTGATAATCGGTACTACTTAATTTATACCCCTTACCAGTAAACAATTCTTCCAACTTGACAAAGGTTGTTTCTAAATTTTGGGAATCAATATATAATTCCAAAACGCTGTTAATATCATGCACCAAGTTAATTGGCTCCGCACCATCAATACGTACCGTTAATTGATATTCAAAAGCCTTATCGGATAAGAACTGTAAACCAGTGTATTTCATAACACTGTTGTAAGTACCCATGGCACCGTCAATCTCGGTAAAAACTTTTCCTAAATCAATCTCGCCATCTGCGTCCGTGTAATCATCGCCGGCAGACATCGTTGCCACAACTTCGGTCTGTGCTTCTTGGTAAACCACAGCATGATGCACTACGCCCAGTAAACCATTGATAGGTAACATAAAGAACATAAACAAGCACAAACCCTGTAAAGCTCCAATCAACATACCGCCACCCGCATTTTTGGGTAATTTGTTACCTTTGCGGTCTTTTGTCGGTGCCCAAACATGAGCTAAGATTGTGTACAAAATCCAAGTTACCAACTTCAACACAAAATACATCACGGTAAACAAAGCAATGTTGACAACCGCTAAAACTAAACCTAACGCTAATTCTTGCACATAACCACCAAACGGAGCCACATACTTACCAAAAGAATCTTGTAAAACAATCGCCAGTTGTTCGCCTAAGAAATCCACCCAACCTTGTGGCGTACGTCCCGCAATTTGGACATTAATTCCCAAAAGAGCGTTTGTCACCAAAGGTGCTAAGAAGAACACCGCCACCAACAAACCAACATACAAAACAAACCGTAACAAACTGCGCTTAAACCCACGAGCCATTCCGGTCAAGATTCCCGATATCACAAAAACCGCCAAAACCCCAAACAAAACTAACGGCGCATAAGTTAAAACAAGATCCATATTTTTATTATACACTTAATTCCCCACTTCTTGCAATAATTAAAAAACGACAAAAATCTTAACGGGACAACCTATTTTGACCTTTTGTCAGTTTTAAATCTCGTTTTAGGTATTAATCAAAGCGACGACTGGACAAAGTTCGTTGTGCTTCACGTTGCAAGTCACGTTCTTTTAAAGTCTGTTTTTTATCGACCACATTTTTTCCGGTAGCCGTTGCCACAGAAATTTTTAATAAACCACTTTTTGTCCAATAAATTTTTAAGGGTACACAAGTATTGCCTTTCACGTTACAGGCCTTCGCAATTTTGGCAATTTCGGCTTTGTGCAATAGTAACTGACGATTACGACGAGTTTCCTGTTCCGCCACAACTCCGTTTTGATACGGCGCAAAAAAAGCGTTCTTCAGCCAAACCTTACCGGTCGCCAATTCCAACTGGATAAAACTTTCGGTAATGGTGACATTACCTGCCCGTGCCGATTTTACTTCCCAACCTTGCAACGACAAACCGGCTTCAAACGTGTCGTGCAAAAAATAATTGAAGCGTGCCTGCCGATTTTCCGCAATCACTTTCATAACTGATAAATTCCCATGGCTTGCTTTACCCGTGCCAACATAGCGTCCGTTACTTCCCGAGCCCGTTGTGTCCCTGCCCGTAAGAAACCACGGACTTCGTCCATTCGTTGCTCGTAATAAGCCCGGCGTTCTCGCATCGGTGCCAACAAGTTATTTAAGCACTCGAACAACAACTTTTTCA
>JAFUJE010000119.1 GCA_017473795.1 Clostridia bacterium | reverse complement strand
TAAATATTTTCAACAATGTCAAAATTCAAGCGGCAACATTTATGGTCAATGGCCATACTGTTGGTGCCACCAATTTAACCGGCATTGACATGGAACCTACTGTAACATATGACGGTGAATTACATCAAATTGCTACCGGAACATTGGCTTTAACTGGTGTAACTGGTTTGTCTTTGGGTACAGTACAATATGGCGTTTCGACTTCGAATACGGCGGCGCCAACAGAATGGTTTGATGATGTAACAACTTTGACCGCCACCGATGCCGGCACTCATTATCTTTGGGTCAAATGGCCGGGCAGCGATACCGTCGTTGCAAATTCGACAGGTATTCCTTACAAAACTTTCACAATTAATAAATATACGGCGACTACGACTACGCTTGCATTTGATGAAGGTAATACTTTCTCCAGTGAATGGGGCGATGCAGATTATAGCGATGGTACCTATGCAATCTTTAGCAAACCGTTCAAAAACAGCGCTTACACCATGGGAGAGATGACTGGCCCAACGGCTATCGTTACTGATAAACCTAATATTCTGTCCAGTGAATTTGGAACATTTAAGTTTGCTGTCGGTACGGCGGAAAAAGCAACAACCAGCTATTTTACTGTGGAGGACTATGGTAAACTTAATGTCACTGCCGTCGACAATTACTATTTATGGATTATGTGGGATGGCGGTGACAATGTTAATCCCGGTACATCAATTTACAGATTAAAAAATTCAACCGACGACAAGGATTACATCCCGGTCTTCAAGATTAATCAATTAACGGACGTTTCGGTTGTGGCTTTGGCTGCTACCACTTACGCAAACAGCAATGGAAGTAACTTACCGTACCAATATGACGTAATTACCAGTGGCACTTCGGCTAATTTTGAAGGAAAATCACAGGAATTATTTACCGCCAGTGGAACACCGGAATTAACCATCAACGGTATCGCCTATAGTGGCACGGTAACTTATTATTATTTATCTGCACCAACTAGCTTAGGTCAAAGTGACGTGGCTAGCCGTGACGACTGGGTAGGTTCAATTGCCGAAGCTACAGGTACCGATGTCGGCGTATATAATTTGTGGGTCAAAGCTGTTATAAATAATACAAATGTCAGCACAACTTATGTCACTAAACTTACCACGGAAACCGCAACTATTGTGGCAACAGAATCATTTGTGGCGATTGCACCCACTGCGAAACAGGATTTGGAGTATACAGGGAATGAACTGGAATTAATCAATGCCAGCGATCAAATTGCCCCCAAGATTGAATACCGCTTGGGTGAAGATGGTGAATGGACTGACAAACCCGCCGAAATTACAGCTACCGCCGCTGGCGTATATACTGTGTATTACCGTGGTGCAGCATATGAAAATATTTTTACAAAGCAAGAGACAAACTTGAAGTATGTTTCGGTTGAGATAACTGCTAAAATGGAAGGAATTGAAGACCGTCCGAAAGCGATAAGTGGCGTTATTTATACCGGACGTGATATTCCTGCAGTTGACTTGTTTACGGCTGGTACAACAAGTGACGCCGATGTTTCAATTTCGTATTCGTGGGAAGAATCGGGCATTTTTGTTGAGGCAACATTATTAGAAGAAGGTAAAATTAATGCAGGTACATATAAACTTTATTATCGTCTCGATACTAAGAATGATAGTATCGACATAGATAAAAGTGTCGCTTCCTTTGAAGTTGAAATTTTAAAAGCCAACATTGGCGCTGTCTCTTTAACCGTTAACCAAGGCGATTTAATTTACAAAGCAGCAAATTACCATTTATTTTCTGATCAAGACAATTATTTTGTTGATTATCCGATTGTTGATAGTTCCGGTAATACTTTAACAAACAGTAGTGGTGTTAAATTAACGTACCAAAACCGCTCAACGTCGGGGGCTGATGAGATGGGCGCAATTCATTATGGGTTCTCGACGGCTACCAATGAGCAACCAACTACATGGGAAACCGACTATAAAAATATTGTTGCACGTACGGTCGGCGATTATTATCTCTGGGTTAAAGTTGACGCCGGAGACAACCATAATGGATCGGAGCCACAGTGCTGTAATCCAAGCAATCCAATCACAATTAAACCGTTTACCAATGAAAGTTTGGCTACAAAATTTAGTTGTACGCCTTATGCTGGATTGCGTTATAATGGAAAAGAGCAGCCATTATTGAAAGAGTTAAGCGTTGGTTACTCTGTGCCGAATCGTAATAATGCTGGTGTTTATGTCGATACAGAAGGTAACGAAACAACCTTCGCCAATGCTGCACAAAATGAAATTCCGGCAGATGAATTGATTGGTACTTTTTATTATTACCTTAGTGAAGGTGCAACTTATCCAAGTACGTTAGATGGTTGGCAACAAAACTGGCAAACATTAACCAAAACTAATTTTGGAACTTATTATGTTTGTATCCAGTTTGTCCCTAGTGCTAATACCAATATTACTGGTAACAAAATTTATACAACTGCTCATGTAACCTCTAGTTATATAGGCGGGGTACCAAAAATTGCGCCGGCTGTATACGACGACCTTGTTTTGTTTGGTGTTTCTGCAGTCCCAGATATTCGCTATACAGGTAGTGAGCAAACACTAGCCGTAGGCAGTTTAGCAGTAACGCATGCGATAAGCGAAAAAAACATAACAGATCAAATAACAGATGCGACATACTGCTTCGTAAAAAAAGGAGAAACGGCACCAACATCAGAAGATACAAGGTGGACAACGTTTGCTAATGCAGCAGCAACCGAAGTAGGCGAATATCAATTATACGTAAAATTAGCAACAACAAACAACATTGACAGCACAGAAGCGTTAATCTATCCCTTATTAGGCGAAAATTATGCAGAAATACTAAAAGCTGCAGCGTATGATTTAGTGGTAGTAAAACCTGTTTTAAAAAGTAATTTGGTGTATAACGGAAAAGACCAAGTATTAATCGATAGTCCAGCAAGTTTAAAAATGCGTAATGGAGCGGAATTAATTGGTATAATTGGCGATGCTGAATATTACATAAGCAGCAGTAGTAGTGACTCACGGGTAGCAACAGAGACAACAAATGGAGGAAAGGTATTAAAACTAAAAGAAACCACAGAAATTCATGCCGGAACCTATTATATTTGGGTAGGGTTTACAGCCGGAGACAGTCACGAAGCGATAACAGAACCAGTGTACGTAAATATGGTGACGATATCTGCCGCAAATGGTACAGATATTAATTTAAGTGGTATAAAGTATGAAGCGACTAAAGGATATAACGGAACAGAATCACCGGTGGTAGCAAATGGAACCGTAACACAAACATTTATAGTTGGCGACACACCAGTGGATGAAGCTGATTATACAACAGTAGAATACGGTATATCCAACAGTGCAGGTACAGCACCAACAGACTGGTATGACAGTCTTACAGCAGAAGAATTAAAAGTAAGAGATGCAGGCAAATATTATGTCTGGGTTAAAGTAACGGGTAAAGATAATGGCGTAACAGGACAATTCAACGTAAATACTTACACAAAATGTTACAGTAAAGAAGAATGTTTCGAAATCATGCCAGCAACATTATCTAAGGATAACATAGAAGGAGTAAGTACAAAAAATAATTTAGTGTACATAGGCGAAAATCAAACCCTGGCAACAATTCCGGATAAACTAAAGATTATAATTGACGGCCAAATTTTGGATACAGAAGCATATGATAAAGATTTAAGTATAAAATGGGGCTTGG
>JAFUJE010000118.1 GCA_017473795.1 Clostridia bacterium | reverse complement strand
TTCCTCTGGCGTGTAACAAGCAGCCCCTAAAGGTGTGTTTTCTATCTCAGGAGAAAAATACAACTCAACTGCACTATCATCTAAGGTTATAGAATCTACTAATTTATCATTAACTTTTAACTTCCACCCTTTAATAACGAATAAAACCGGTTTAATTTGTAATGAATAATACGCCCATACTGTTTCACTCTCTTCATTCATGTATGTATAAGGAACACGAATATCCATCCAGTCATTGGTTAAGTTTTTTACACTAGCACGTAAAGAAACGTTTAATGTAATTGATTGCTCATTTATATTTAAAACATTAAGATCAAAGAATTCATATTGATTTTCACCTCTCATTAAGCCGCCATTAACAACCTTGATATATTGTGGATAGAATACAATGTTGGCATCTTCATTACTTAAAAGATAACTACACGACGTACCTACCGCTTGTAAATGCTGTAACTTGCTTCCTTCCTTAGTTTCAGTCCAATCTGGTCCCTCGCTGGTCTCTGTTTCCGTTGTATTAACAGTAATCTCTACTTTTACTGAACCATCCGTTAATTGATTAACACTTCTTATTTGCGGAATTCCATCATTATAACCAACAGTAATGGTACTTGCCATTGTAGTTGTTCCTGCTGTCGAGTTTTCGGCCTTCTTAATCCATGCACGACCTGCTTCAAGTTTTACTTCAACATTTTTCGGAGAAATTTCAAATTTTATTGTTCCATTGTAAATATTCGCATTTAATGATGATTCAAATTCCTGTATGAATAAATTAACCATATTTCTTACATTTACATCTTCAGAATATGTAGCACTAACACTCAATTCCAATGGAATATTTTCATCTAATAAATCCACATTATTATCTTCATCAACGTTCAAATAGAATCCATCAACAATGAAAATAACCGGTGTAATGTTTAAGGAATAGTAATCAGTCGGCTCTATTGCGTCTTCATTTTCCGCATATGGAATTTTAATATTAATGCTTAAATTACGCAAAGCAATTACCGGTGCTAATTCAACATTCAAGTTAACCGAACCAGTTTCTAATATCTCTCCATCTACAGAAACTAAATCAGAGCGTTCACCCGGAATTTCTACAGGCTCATTATTTTGATTTAAAACTTCAATTTTATCAACAAAGATTTTTGCAGCACCTTCAATTTCAAGAACGTAATTACTTGAAGTTCCGATTGCTTGAATTTTATTTGTGGAACCTTTTTCTATATTACCAGGATTATAATCCTCTAGTTGATACCCTGTTGAAATTAGAATTTGATTGGAAATTAAATTGCTACTACTTTCAACTAACTGCGGAATACCATTTTCATAAATTACATAGGAAGATAATTCCACAATATTATCTGTTTCGAAATCAGCAGCAACATTACGACGCAAAATATCCTTTTCAAGAGTAATGTTATTAGATGAAACAGTTGGCATAACAAATTCAACTGCATTATCTTCAAGTTGCTTTTTCACTGCCTGAATTTTACCTAATAAATCAATATTATTGATAATACCAGTATTAATTTTTGCAACATATTTAATTGCAGTATTTGTATCACTTTCTTTTGTTAACAATAAACAATCGTCATTATTCTCGTATTTAACTAACTGAGTAGCCGCAACATCTGAATCTACCGCTTCAATAGTCCAGCCTTTTAATTCTAATAATAAAGGCGTAATTTCAATGCAATGGCTATACCAAACAAATTTACCATTAACAATTGTTAAGTATGGTAAATAAATACGAATGGTTTTAGTTAAAGATGCTTCGTTTGCAGCCAACTGGACCTTTAATGTTCCTTTTATCGCATCAACAACAACACTCAACCCTTCATATTGTTGTGTTGCACCATTAATCGAATTTGCAAATGGAGAGACTAAATCGCCGGCATTTTCAGTCCACAAGTATTGATAGAAAACTTGACCTTTAATATTCTTTAACGTGTATAACTTAGTTCCACCAATCACTTGGTTTGCTCTTGTTGTACCCATAACATTTGGATGTGCTGGGTTTGGGGTTATGGTTGACGACCAAAGACGATAAGGTATGATACTTTCAACAACATTACGTTTATCTTTGCTAATTTCAACAAAATTTGGATAACCATTCTCATAATTTACTGCTGCATTAATAATTATATTTTGATTATCACTAGTCGTAATTGATACTACACTGCTGGTATTTAAACTTAAATTCAAATTTTCAATATTTTGTGCAATTTCCGCTAAAACTTCAGTCGAGAACGATTCAGCAATCTTTGTTGTGATTACGCGGTATTTTAAATCTCCTGTTGTGTATGGTGAAATCACCCATACTGGACGTTCCGGATGATCAACCGTTTCAAAGCCTAAAACTTCGTAATATACAGGATTGATAATTAAAGTGAAATCATCAATATCAATTTCAACAGGAGTGCCAACCTCTGCTGTGTCTTTTAATTCAACATCTACATAATTACTGGTTTTATCCCAAATAATCGTATAATCGTCTCCACTCGCAATTTCAATATCGTCATCTAAAATTGAATCATCAAGGTAATACGTTTTTGTTGTGCCAATCGCTTGATTTTCGGTACGTGCCGTGATAGCAGGTACAACATCTTCAACTTCAACTCTGAAAGATTTCCAGATTCGACCCGCTGTTTCGTTAGTTAAAACTGCTGCGCCAGTAAACGGCGTATAATCAACTGAGGTTGTTACTTGGAAGTTATAAACGCCTGCTGACTCACGGATACGAGTTTTAAACACATATTCCGATGATCTAAATCCATTGGTGAATTCATCCATTTTATCTTTTAATTCATCACCAATAACATCTTGTTTAATCAATTCTTGCGAATACTCATATACTGGCACAAAATATGTATCACTGCTGAAACTTGAAATAGCCGATGTAAAATCATTAATTGATTCTACTGTGATTTTATTATCTGGATAACCATTCAGAGCAATCCCAACCACTTTAAACCAAACCGGACGAATTGTTAAAATAAATGCAACATTTTCAGTATCAAAACTGTTTGGCGCATTATTTACATGAGCTTTATTATAATAAATAAATACTTTTAATTCACGTTTTACCAAGTCAGCATTAGGATCTAACTTAACGGTTAATTGACTGCCATCCGCTTCTACCGTCCAACCATTTGAACCATTGGTGT
>JAFUJE010000117.1 GCA_017473795.1 Clostridia bacterium | reverse complement strand
CGTGATTATTATTATGTTTAATTTTTGCTGCGCACACAAAGTATCACACAAGAGCAATATGACCTTGGCAATGCAAAAGCAAAGGAGTTAATTGAACAAAAGGGAGTAGTTGAGTACCAACCTGACCTTCATCAAGAAGCAGCGAATGATAGTAAAGACACTTTAACGCAAGATTTATAGAATCTATTGTAGTCTTGTTAAACGTTTCAAAAGGAGTATGTGTAAAATGTTTCAATTTTCAAAAAGACAAAAAATATGGCTAATAATTGGAATTTTGTCATTTGTGACTTTTGTGGTTTTTACTTTAATTGTTGCCTTTGTTGATGTCAATCAAGTTGGTTTATCTCACCTTAATCAATTTTTTTTGCAGCGTTGTGGACAAAACGGGGTTTGGGAATGGGTTACCGATATTATTGGTTATTGCTTAATTCTGGTCTTATTGTGTTTGCTGATTTGTCAAATTGTGCAATGGGTACGTCGAAAAAGTTTGTTTCGTGTTGATAGAAATTTATTACTTTTGGATGTGATTTGTTGTTGTTTGGTAGTAGTTTATATTTTTTTCGAAATTGTCGTTGTAAACTATCGTCCATTGTTGGAAAACGGGAAAGCAGAAGCATCATACCCGTCTTCTCATGCAATGTTATTTGCAACCTTGTTACCATTATTAATTTGGCAAGTATGGTATTATATTAAAAGTAAATCATGGCGCATTGTTTTAACGGTAATTTTAGTTTGTGTTCTGTTTGTTGGGTTAGTTGGGCGCTTGCTGAGCGGCATACACTGGTTTACTGATATTTTAGCCGGCATAATTATTAGTGGTGCTTTCAATAGTTTATATATGTGCTTGTCAAAAAAATAAGCGAATAAACCATCACAGTAATTATTGGAAAAGCGAAAAAAATCGACGATGACAAATGGCTGTTTTTGTCTTATGCTGTATTGATGAGTGATTTTCGAACGTTACCTGCAGGTAGATGGCAACAGACTTATGTTGTGCAGAAATCACGGTTTATTGCTTATGCGATGAGCGTTAAGAATGCTCAAGAGGCTCAGGATTTTTTGAAGAGTGTGGCTTTGCCCGATGCAACACATCATTGTTATGCGTATGTTACTGCTGACGGTCAGAAGTCTAGTGATAATGGTGAGCCGGCAGGTACAGCAGGGATTCCAATTTTACAGGCAATTAAACAGAAAAATTTGTTAAACGTCGCTGTGGCAGTAGAGCGTTATTTTGGTGGTATCAAATTGGGCACGGGGGGATTGGCGCGAGCGTATGGAGAAGCAGCCAGTCAGGTATTAGATGCGGTTAATCCTGTTTTGATGCGGGAATGTGTGGTGTTAGAATTTAAAGGAACTTATGAACAACAAGCTTCAGTAAGTAGGTTAGTGGCTGGTTTTGGTAAAGAATTAGCGGTGCAATATGCGGATTTAATTAACTGGCAGGTAGCGATTCCCGTTAATCAGAAAGAAACATTTATACAGCAGTTAGCAGAAGTGCAACATGGTGTCATTGATGTTGTTGTGAAAATAGAACAGGCTTGGGTTGAATTTTTGAATGACTAGGCATATCCATTGATATGGATACGTTACGGGCAATTTTACCAGATAAGGTTAAAACTGCTTTAGAGCATTTACCGATTACGGAAATTTATGAATTAAGGTTACGAGCCAATGCTCCCGTAGTGGCTTGTGTCGACGGTCAAAATTTTCCTTTACTGTCGGTGGAAGTATCGTGTGTGGATTTGGAGAACATTATTCATAAAGCGGCGGAGTATGCCATTTATGCCGTATTGGAACAAATGGTCAAAGGTTTTATAACAATTCGTGGGGGCGTGCGGATTGGGATTGCCGGTGAGTTGGTGATGCAGCACGGGCAAGTGACAGCGATTAAAAATGTTAGTTCATTATGTATTCGGATTCCACATGCCGTGAAAAATTGTGCTTATGCGATTGTGCCGTATGTGTTTGGTAATCTGCGTCCTGTTTCAACTTTGGTAATTGCGCCACCAGGCGCAGGTAAGACTACAATGTTACGTGATTTGGCTCGGCAAATTGGCCAAAAATATCCGCATCTAAATACTTTGATTTTAGACGAACGTGGCGAATTAGCTGCCTGTTACCAAGGGGAAAGACAGTTAGATGTGGGACAGAACAGTGATGTCATTACAGGTGGAACTAAAGCGTTTGGTTTTGAAAATGGGTTACGTAGTTTACGTCCGGATATTGTGATTACCGATGAAATTGCAACGGCGGACGATGTGGCGATGTTGCAACGAGCAGTTCATAGTGGCGTAATTGTGATTGCTAGTGTACACGCTGCAGATTTGCATGAAGTACGCAGTAAACCTGATTTAGGCTGTTTAATCTCGCAAGGGGTATTTGAACGGTACGTTGTTTTACGAGTGGGCGAACATGCTGGCGAAGTAGTGGGGGTTTATAACCGGGGGTTACAGCGTTTGTGAATTTGTGGTTAGCAGGTGGTTGGTTCTTGGCGTGCGTTTTGGTTGGGTGTGGCGTATATCGCCAACAATGGAATAAAGTCCGTGATTATCGTCAATGGTTAGCTTTTTTTGATTATTTGAATCAAGCGATTGGTTTTGCTTTACAGCCATTGCCACAAGCGGTGGCGGGCTATTTACCAATTTGTCAAGGTGGGTGCCAAGTTGTATTAAAAAATTATTTACAGATACTGACACAAAAAACAGACATCAGTCGGGAACGGTGTCAGGAGTTAGTTGCCGAACCAACTTTAGCGGAATTTTTATATCAATTAGGTCGTACGGGAAGGGAAACTGAACAAGACAAAATTCATACTGTGAACAAGATTTATACGGCAAAGAAAGAACAAGCGGAACACGACTTGAAAACCAAAGCGTCTATTATGCTGAAACTTTTAATAATAATTGGTATCGCAGGAGGAATTTTGTGGATATAGAAATCATTT
>JAFUJE010000116.1 GCA_017473795.1 Clostridia bacterium | reverse complement strand
TCAGTAGTGGCAGCTTTTTGTGTCAGTTTGAATCCAACCATAGACGAAATTAATGATATCAAAACGGCAGTTAGTGAAGCTGTGACCAACTGTGTTGTCCATGCTTACCAAAGGCGACAAAGCAACCATGATTTAATTACAATCGAATGTAAACTGTTTCCTAATATGTTGGAAGTGATTATTAGTGATAATGGGATTGGCATTTCAGATATATCGCAAGCAATGGAACCATTTTATACTACTGAACCTAATGGCGAACGTAGTGGTATGGGATTTACGGTAATGCAAAGTTTTATGGATACAATTTCCGTCAATAATCAAAGCGGAGGCGGAACTGTGGTAACTATGCAAAAAAACTTTACAAAGGATAAAGAGAAAGCAAGTGGGGAATAACCCCAGATGCAACAAGATATAATTAATGACTTAGTCATGCGAGCTAAGGATGGCGATGAACAAGCTAAGAATACTTTAGTGCAACAAAATCAACCACTCATCAAATCTTTGCTTAGACGTTACCTAGGTAAAGGGGTTGAGTATGACGATTTATTTCAACTGGGCTGTTTGGGCTTTGTTAAAGCGATTAATAAATTTGATCCACAATATAAAGTGAAATTTACAACTTATGCTACGCCTTTAATTATTGGTGAAATCAAACGTTTTCTTCGTGACGATGGCGCTGTAAAAGTCAGTCGCTCGGTAAAAACTTTATATGTCAAAATTAAAAAATTTTTATTACTAAAAAGCGGCGAAACACAGGCGCCTACTGTTGATGAAATTGCTACTGAATTAGGGGTTACTAAGGAAGAGGTAATTTTCGCAATGGAGGCATCACATATGCCGTTGCCTCTGTTTGCTACAACGGTAAATGATGACAGTGAAGATTCTTCCTGCTTGGCTGATAAAATTGTGGCGAGTGATGACAGTGCTTTTTTAGATCAAATTATGGTCAAGAATATGTTGGCACGTTTGCCGTTACGGGAAAGGCAAGTTATTTTGTTACGCTATTTTCGTAATGCCACTCAAAGTGAAGTAGCACGAACATTGCAACTTTCTCAAGTTCAAGTTAGTCGAATTGAACGCAAGGTGCTCAATGATATGAAGGCTTACCTTAGCGTTGGTGAAGGTGTGATTTAGTCAATCACATTTGGTTTTGATGCTTAATGAGTGATTGACAAAAGTGTAAAATTGTTTTATCATAAGATTTATGAACGCAATTATTATGCAAGGGGGTAAACAATATCGCGTGCAACCAGGCGACGAAGTTATCGTAGAAAAAATCGACGGTAATATCGGCGACAAAGTTGTTGTGCCTACAGTAATGTCTTATGATAATGGTAAGATTGATACTAAGCCTGGAAAAGTAACAGCCACCATCGTGGAACATGGAAAAGGTGACAAAATCAATGGTTTTAAATATAAACCAAAAAATAATGTGCGCAAAAAATATGGTCACCGTCAACCTTATACAAAAATTAAAATCGGAGGAGATAACTAAGCATGGCTCATCATAAAGGGGGCGGCTCAACCGCCAATGGAAGAGATAGTAATTCAAAACGCTTAGGCGTTAAAATTGCTGATGGTCAAATGGCTAAGGCAGGTGCTATTATTGTGCGTCAACGTGGAACCGACGTAAAGCCCGGTAACAATGTTGGTTGTGGTCATGATCATACCTTGTTTGCTTTGAAAGAAGGTACTGTTAAATTTACCCGTAAAGCAAACAATAAAAAATTCTGTTCAGTAGAATAATTGAAAAACATCTTGGCATATATATGGCCATGGTAAAAAGTATTTTTAAAGGAGTGTTATGTGCGGTAATTGCGACACTCCTTTTTATTTTGTTATTTGCTTTAATTGTACAGCTATCGGGATTAAGTAATGCAGTTATTTCACCTGTGATGCAAGTTGTAAAAGCAATTGCTATTTTTGTCGCAGTGGCAATAGCGATTAAGCCTGCTAAAAGTAAAGGGTGGTTGTACGGCGGTTTAGTTGGAGTTTTGTATATGGTTTTCACTTTTTTAATTTTCTCGTTATTAGACGGAAATTTTTCTGTCGGTATTAGTGCTTTAAGTGATTTACTGTTTGAAACTTTGGTCGGGGTTGTTTCGGCGATTTTGTTACGCTTAAGAAATAAAGATGTAGAACTTGCTTAATTATGTTATAATTATTCTGTGGATAAATTTTTAGTTATTGACGGTAATAGTTTATTGAATCGGGCGTACTATGCTTTTGGTGGACGTGGGGAAATTGGCGAGTTGAGTTTCGGTGGTATGCCAACTAATGCGGTGTACGGGTTTCTCAATATGTTTATCAAGGCGGCAACTGATTTGAAAGTAAAATATGTTTGTGTTGCTTTTGATATGCGTCAGCCAACTTTCCGCCATCAAATGTATCAAGAGTACAAAGCAAATCGTCATAAAATGCCAGATGATCTTGCGATGCAGTTTGATCAATTAAAAGAAATTCTTAAATCTATGCAGGTAAAAATTTACCAATGTTCGGGCTACGAAGCCGATGATATTATTGGTACAATTGCTCGTCAAGTGCAAGGTGTAACTGTGATAAATTTGACGGCTGACCGCGATGGTTTACAGTTAGTGGCTCCAAATGTCGAACTGCATTTAACTAAAACCGGGGTTACTAATCTTGATGTGTGGACAGTTGATCGTATCCAACAAGAGTATGGTTTAACACCATCGCAATTAATTGATGTTAAAGCGTTAATGGGGGATAAAAGTGATAATATTCCCGGTGCGGCTGGTGTGGGTGAAAAAACAGCCGTCGCACTAATTCAGAAATATGGTTCAGTTGAGGCCGTCATTGCAGCGGGCACCAATAAAAAAGTTAATGATTGTGTGGACATGGTTGAAATGTCAAAAAAATTATCTGCTATCAATTGTGAAGTGCCGATTGATTTTTCATTACAAGATTGTCCATTCGTTTTCCCGTTTGGTGATGAAGTTAAAAAGAAATTTGAACAGGCTGGTTTTAAAAGTTTATTAAAGCGTGATTTATGGGTTAGTGGTGCGGTGAAAGTACAGCCGGTTCCACCGTTGTTTGCGAACGTTAAAGACGAAAGCAAAGCTTTGGATGAGGCTGTGTTGCCTATCTTGCGTAAAATGTCGATTAATGGGATTAAAGTTGATGTTGAGGCTCTGAACGCCTTAGGTGCGACATTAGAAAGTGAAATAGCAAATCTGGAGACGGAAATTTTTACCTTAGC
>JAFUJE010000115.1 GCA_017473795.1 Clostridia bacterium | reverse complement strand
GCCAACAACAGTAAACAGCTATACCACTTACTGCCACAACAACCAAAATAATTCCTGTTATAATTAATTCTTTTACTTTCATTTTCATTTTGTTACCCCTTTTACTACTTTTAAAATAAATCCATTTTTACCCATATATCGATTTAAATAAGCGTATGAATCGTTTTCATTTTTCATTGATATTGTTACTTCTGTTTTGTCGTCATAAAAAGATATTGATATATCTAATTTTGCTGTACTGCCTACTTCACCATTAGTTAAATAATAATTTAATAAGTAAACACCTTTAATTTGACCAGCCGTAACTTCAACATCAGTCAATAATTTGTCATTTACCAAAACACGATATTCATTTCTTAATCCATCGAACTCACAATCAGCAAATGCAGATTTATTTACATAATTAACGTAATCTTCTGTTTCAAAAGTAACTACACCATAATCTTGTTTAAAAACTAAATCATAATTATTTTGTGATTCTATTGTGGTTGGAGAACCAACAACTGCACTTTCTTTTGACCAAACGTTAGATAAATTAATAAAACTAAATACACCTACAATAATTATCACAACACATATTAAACGTACATACCACTTCATAATTCACCCCCTGATAAATTCACAATATTTACATTTTCAGCATTTATACTGGTCAAACCAGTATCTTTTAACGAATTAACCAGTAATGTAAAATCTCTTTGCTGTGAACTCTTAATTGTTAAACTTGATACTTCCAAACCATTTAGCGCATAATAATCTAAACCAAGTACATTTACATTTTTAAATTTATCTACATCAAAGACAACGTTAATTTCCATATCTTCATAATTCTTTAACTCATTAATCAAATCTTGAGATAAAGCATAATAGTAACCCTGATCAACCGAAGAATATCGAGCAACAAAATCTTTTTCAGTAATGTTATATGTTACAGTCGACTTCCAATAATTAACATCAAAATCTATACCAGTTGTATTATATTCACTGTTTCCCATTACAGAGCCAAACATTGATTGGTCCGCATAAGTTAAGCCACGTTTATCATAATGAACATCCATTGAAAAATACGCATTAACTTGTCCACCATCGCCAATTTTATCTTCATCAACTACTCCATTTTTATCTACTTCATAAACGTGAATAAATTCACCTAAATCTACTACTGGTAAAACATAATCACCCGTTCCAACAGAACATGACTTAATTAAATTTTTAAAATGAATCATAACATCATAAATTGTATAATATTCTTCAACAACTTTTTTATATGAAACATCTACTTTATTAAACAAGTTATAGAACCAAACACCTACTTTTTCATACCATTCTTTATCTACAGTATTAGTAGTTTTACCGTCTAATCTAATTGCTTTTAATTCTCCATCTATTGACACGTACCAAAAATTGGCATATTGCCCACAATCATTTTTTTCATCATATTCATGCATACTACTCCAACTAACACCATCATAACTATCACAATAATATCCACCTACTGGACTACCATTTTTAAAAACTAACTGATACCCACGGCCATACAACGCAGACATTGCCTGATCGGAATAACCGTTAATTCGCCATTCTAAAACTTCTAAACCAGTATTATTATAATTTTGATAATAGTTTAACGAAAATGGGTTTACATCTTTTCCAGTGCTTGGGTCTTTATACGACGCTACATATGTAGATGTCGAATTTGTAAATATTCCTTTGCTAGTATAAACATGATACGCAAAAACACACGTAAACAAAATAGCAATTATAGAACACCCAATTAACACATAATCCAAAACTTTTGTCATTATTTGTTTCTCTCCCTTAAATTGACAACTCGCCCGCCGTTGTGTTAATATTGATTGCGTTTGACAATACCTGCTGGGGTATATTTTTTTGTTTGAATTAGGGAAACAAACGAAAGTCTTTTTTATTCCAGCAGTGTTGCACAACGACGGGTTATGTTGCTTAATTATATATTACAATAAATATATAAATATAGCAAATACTTTTACAATATTTTTATAAAAAGGAGTAATCATGAAAGAAGAAAACATAGAAATAATAAATAGAATATTAAATTTATTTAGTAGCACAAATAAAGGTGATTACCCCCTAGAAATGGAAATTGGATTAAGTCGTACATCAAGTCAAAATTGGAGAAATCATAATTCAAAACCCGGAACAGATGCATTAATTAAAATTGCTAATTATTTTAACGTTTCGGTCGATTATCTTGTAGGACGTGAAACACCAGCAACTAAACAAGAATCAAACAACACAAATAAAGCCGTCAATTCGCCCCTGTTAAACCGCATTGAAAGTTTAGACGAATTACAACAAGCCAAGGTTATGGCTTATATTGACGGCTTGCAAGACACGAAATCAAACAGTATTATTGCACAAGCCGTTGAACGTGGTATGAACAATAAGCAAAAAGATAAATCAAAAATTGGATAAAATTTTTTTCATTACTATTTAATCTCTACGCCTAAAATAATATTCTTTTATCAATGGATAAAAAAAATATTGTTATTAAAATTGGCGAAGACTTATTAAAAGAAATCGCACCAGCTGTTATATCCGCTATAACCCCAGCAATCATATCAGCTTTTGAAAAAATAGGTGAACTATTAAACGATTCAAACTTGCCCGAACGTTTACCGTTAAAATTAAATTATTTCGAATATGACGATTACGGAAACTTAGTATCGGGCACGAACATTGAAAACTCAATAAAAACATATTCGAATTCTCCAAAAGATATTTTTAATAAGGAGAATTTAGAAACAATGAAAAGAATTAAAAAAATTAAAAATGTTTATCAACGCAAAGATGGTCGTTACGAATGGAAAAAAATGATTGCAGGAGTAAAACACTATCTTATTGATAACAATATTGATAATCTATGCAAAAAAATATCTGAATACAAAAAAGGACTTAAGAAAAATATAAACAAAAATCATTCAGTTAAATACACAAGTTTTTATAACTTAGCAGAAAATTATTATGATAAAATCATTTTAAACAAAGTAAAAACCAAACAAATAAAATCTGCTTCTGCGGTTAAATACCAACAAACATTAAAATATCTTAAAAATCTTAAAAAGCAAATTACAATGTATGACAAAGAAAGCATAATTGAATTTTTATCAAGTTTTAAAATACACCGCACTGGTGCTTATTGCTATTTCATGATAAAACATATTTTTGAAGAAGAGTTTGAAAAAGGCACATTAACTAGAAACCCAATCGCAACTTTAAAAAATCCATTCTCACAAAAACGTTGTAGTAAAAAAAGAACATGGCTAGATATTGAAGAACAAAAGATATTAAAAGCAAATTTAGACAATTCAATATTTAGCAAAGAAATTTTATTTTATTTATTAACTGGTTGCAGGTTAGAAGAAGCGTTTACTGCAAAATTAATCATAGAAAAACAATTCGTAGAAATAACACGAAAGAAAACTGAGTTTTCGGGAGTACAAAAAACATACATACCATTATCAAATACATTTTTAAATTTAATAAAAAATGATTGGAAATATATGTTTAAGATTACCCCACATGCAATGTCATTAAAAATTAGTCGATATTTAGAAAGCATTGGAATTAAGAATAAAACAACACATAGTTTACGTCATACATTCTCGACCAATACATATTACTTAGGAACAGACCCTAAAAGACAACAATATTTATTGGGACACGCAAGCATTAATCAAACATATGATACTTACACGACATTTGATATCACAATTACAAAAGAAGATATCCTAAACATATGGAATGATTTATACCCGGAATTTTGACGAAAATTTTGACGAAAAAAAGTCACGAAAAAAAATTTTTCAATACAATATCTTGTGATTAAAAATCATTATTGCATACAGCATATTGAAAAAATTGAAATTTCTTAGACTGAAAATCCCTGTGTCCGTGGTTCGATTCCGCGCGAAGGCACCAATCAAAAAATTCGGCAAACCCACGAAGCAATAACTGCCGATAAAAAAGTACAAAACAAAGCAATGGGAATCGCAACACCCAGTTTTTTTATGTTGGTTTTTGAGAAGTATATAGTTGCAATATAGAAGACTGTATCACTGCTGCCGGCAATAATACTTGCCACACGGGAAATATAACTATCCGGACCATATGCCGCAATAATGTCATTATAAAGCGCAATCGAACCTGCCCCGCTGAATGGTTTCAAAAATATAAAATGCGCCAATTCACTGGGAACACCTAAGCATTGAAAAACAGGCGCCAAAAGATTACACATGGTCTGCAAAAGCCCTGACGCCTCAAACAATTTTACAGCTACAAGAATAGCAACTATGTATGGTAAAATATCAAAGATTAAGGCGATGGCATCTTTAGAACCCTTAACAAAGGCTGAATATGCGTCTGTATTCTTGAGACAGGCATAAACAAAGACAAATATAATAAAAATTGGAACGATATATAGCGCCATTTATTTTCTACCCTTTTGTTGCTGACGGCACATAATCTTAACCAAAATGACACCGACAACTGTAGCAACCGAAGAAACAATTAAAGTCGGCAAAATAATACCAGCAGGATTACTGCTGCCGTTGGCTTGCAAGATACCGATTATTGTAGTGGGAATAAGTTGCAATGATGTAGCCGCTAAAATAAATAACATAATCATTGGTGGTGAGGCTTTAGTTTGTTCTGGAGTAGACATACCTTCAATTGCATTAATAGCAGCCGGCGTAGCAGCACCCGAAGCACCAATTAGGTTAGCGGCAATATTCGTCGCTAAATGAGAATTAACTTCTTCGGTCTGTTCGCCAAACAAAAATTTAATTGGCTTTTTAAGCATTTTGGCGATTTTATCAATTAATCCGGAACGAGTAGCAATTTCAACGATTGCCATCCAAAAAATATAAATACCCGCTAATGTAACAGCCAATGATAAAGAGTCAGTTACTGCTTTCAAAGCAGTTGCCAAAATGGCATTTGGATTTTGAAACAAAAGCCATACGCAAGACGCAATTATCAACACAAAAAAAATTGCTGTCATTTTCCATGATTATGCTATACAATAATCCAGTTATGAAACTATATGCAATTGAAGGAACCGACGGTTCAGGTAAAAAAACTCAGATAAAAAAATTATACGATTATTTAAAAGGTAAAGGCGCTGATGTACACATTGTCTCTTTTCCTGATTATGACAGTCCAAGTTCTGGTCCAATTAAAATGTACTTATCCGGCGAGTTTGGCGATGACCCAAACGTACTAGATGCTTATCAGGCCAGCACTTTGTATGCGGCTGATCGTATTTGCAAAATGACAAAATTACTAAAAGAATTAAAACCAGATTCAGTAATTTTATTTGATCGTTATGTACAATCAAATATGTTACATCAAGCGGGAAAGATTCAAGGACGCAAAGAAAGGGAAACCTTTATCCGTTGGGTTGATGATTTTGAATTCAATGTTTTAAAACTTCCCCGCACTGACAAAGTTATTTTCATTGATATGCCAGCGACCAAAGCCATGGAATTGATTAGCAAACGTGGGCAACTAAAAATCGGTGAAGAATTTGATAAAGATATACACGAAGCCAATTACAACCATTTATTAAACGCCTACAATGCCGGCGTTGAAGCTAGTGAAGTTTTTGGCTGGTCAAAGATTCAATGCCTTGATAAATTTGACGAAATTTTATCACCTGACGAAATTCATGAAAAAATAAAAACAGCATTGGAGATTTAATGAATTACTTAATTGTTACAACGGACCCGATTAGCACAGAAAATGCAGTTTTAGAATATGCAAAATCTTATAACCCCAGTGATGTCTTCTGGGTAAAAAAATCTCCTGATAAAAAAGAAATTACCGTTGACATAATCAACAATATGATTAACCAATTTAATCTAGCTTCAGTTTCCGGTAAAAAATTATTTATTATTTTTCAATCTGAATTAATGAATACAAATGCACAGAACAAGTTACTAAAAACCATAGAAGAAGCCACAGAAACCACTGTCTTATTTTTGTGTCAAAATCTAGACCGTATGCTTTCAACTATCCGCAGTCGTTGTATTGTTTATTATCACAATACCCCAACTAATCAAACGCTAAAACAATTAGCCGACATCAACCCAGACACACCAGCAATTACCAATGCCGCACGGCAATTATTAACTGCGACCAAAATAGAAACAGCAATGACTTGTCTTCCTGTTTTAAGCAAGCCAGAAAATTTACCATTAGCGTTAGATGCTTTAAACCGGGAACTGTCAGAAATAGAATTACCCGACACAAAGAAATTGGCACTTTATCAAGCATTGGCTAAAATCAATCGTAACATTGCTGCAAACTGTAATGCAGTAAACGCATTTGATTTATTGTTAATTGCTTTGTTTTAATAAAAGCAATTTTCTAGGTAAACCAATTCTCCGTCAGTTATTTCAATTACATCAAAAGAGACTAAACACTGATTGACTAAATTCTGCTGCATTAAATAGTTTTTTGCAGACTGGCGGATATGCTTTTGTTTTATTGTATTTACTGCGTAGCGACCTGGAATTAAATCACGAGTGCGATTCTTAACTTCAATAAAATGTAAAACGTCACCTTGCCAAGCAATAATATCAACCTCGCCAAAACGACAGCGATAGTTACGTTTTACAATCTTAAACTTATGCTTACGACAAAAGCGAGTTGCTTGGTCTTCGCCGTGTTGCCCGAACTCTTGATTAAAAGTTAAGTTACTCGTCATAGTAATTCGTCCAAATTAAATTTGCCAATTTTTCCTTCACGGTATTCGGTTAAAATTAACTTGGCAGCACGACGGATATCCAATACTCCACCACGTAATAAACAACCACGTTTTTTGGCAATTTCTTCAAATGTAGTTACGCCAAAACGGCTTAAAACGGCTTCTGGTTGCAATTTATTCAAATCTGCGAGTAATGACTGACTTAACGCAACCGTGTCTAATATGTCATCTTTTATTGACCCAACATATGCCAAATTACGGGCAACCTGTTGATTCGTAAATGACGGCCACAAAGTTCCAGGGGTATCAAGTAACCACAAATTATCCGTAATTGAAACCCATTGTTTAGTACGAGTAACACCTGGTCGATTGCCGGTTTGGGTTTTCCCTTTGTTAGTCATGTTATTGATAAAAGTTGATTTACCACAATTAGTAACACCAATGACAGCGACTCTTAAAGTCTTAGTAATACCATGTGCTAGTTTAGCTTTAATCCGGTCAGCTAATAATTTCTGTAACGCATTAACAACTGCTTGTGTCCCACCACTTTTAACAGAATTACGAGTAATCACATCATGAGGTGTTTTTAACTGCAATGATTTAATAAATTTTTCTTTGATACCTGCTGGGGCTAAATCAATTTTGTTTAAAACAAACAATACCGGTTTACGTCCCACAAAATCATCAAACTGCGGATTAATACAAGATTGCGGGCAACGTGCATCAACAACATAAATAATTGCATCGCAATTTTTCAATTCAACGTCAATCATTTTAAGGGTTTGTGCCATGTGCCCCGGAAACCAATTAATATTAAACCTTGATGTTGAATTTTCCATTCCTAAAGCATAACACATATTTTAAGATTAGAAATCTATTATTTTACAGACGCAAATTAATCGTGTTAGTGAGGTAAAAATTTTTCGGTCATCTTTCTACTTGCTTCATCTTTCCATTTTTGGATAGCGGCATGGTTGCCAGATAATAAAACCTCGGGAACCGAAACACCTCGCCAGACACGAGGACGAGTATATTGCGGATGTTCAAGTTTACCGTCAGTATAACTTTCACTGATAAGACTATCTTTGTTAATTACACCGGCAACATAACGAGAAACAGAGTCGACTAAAACCATAGCTGGAATTTCACCACCAGTCAAAACAAAACGTCCAATTGAAATTACCTCGTCAAAACATTCATCAATAACACGTTGGTCAACACCTTCATAATGACCGCAAAGTATAATAATGTGGTCATACTGCGCTAAGGCAACAACACGTTCTTGATTTAAAATTGGGGCTGCTGGTGTCATAAAAACACGGTGCGCCTTGTGCTCTGGATCGATTGCTTGCAAACAATCAAAAATTGGCTGGCATGATAAAACCATACCGGCTCCCGGCGAATAAGAAAGGTCATCTACTTTACGATGTTTATCTGTGGAATAATCACGGAAGTTTACTACCTCGATTTGTAACTTTCCTGCTTTAGTTGCACGTCCCAAAATACTGGTTTGTACAGGGACAAACATTTCTGGGAAGAGAGATAAAATCGTCCAACGCATTATACAAGCTCCGATTCTAGGGCGTTTGGAGTCAGGACTAAAGTACGAGT